>NZ_CP012373.2:2741989-3046655 GCF_001305575.3 Beggiatoa leptomitoformis | reverse complement strand
TGCGTTTAAGTTTGTTACCGATGATTGTCAAACTGAGGAAACTCGTTTTATAGAAATACCGCCCGATATACTTCAAAACAGAATCAAAGCGCGAGAATCTCAAAGTTTAATGATATGGGATGGCAAGCCACGCCTTAGCATCTCGGGCATACAACAAAAATTACCCGTTGTAAAACTAAACGACAAATTTGGTTTTGGCGAGGGTTCACTTGCTTCAACACACATTTTAAAGTTTGCGAAACCACACACCAACCTTATTTTAAATGAATATATTAGTATGAAGTTAGCTGCATCTTGTGGCTTAAAGGTCGCAACAGTAGATATTTTAGATTTTGGGGGGGAAGCCGTCCTTTCTGTTCAACGATTTGATAGAGTTATTAAAGATAAGGCGGTGGCACGACTCCATATTATTGATGCTTGCCAAGCCTTAGGAGTTTTTTCTTCACATAAATATGAATGGCCTCTAGGACATGAAAGAGATGTTGCTGATATTAGAGATGGTGTATCTTTCAAAAAATTATTTGCAATATCTGAAAGTTGTAAAATCCCCTTTCGCGCAAAACAGCATATTATCCAATGGCTTATTTTTAATCTCCTCATTAAAAATGCAGATGCACATGGAAAGAACATTTCTTTTTTTATCAATCAATCAGGCATAGAAATAACGCCGTTTTATGACTTAATTAATATAGGGTTACATAAAGAATATGACCAGAATTTAGCAATGGCAATAGGCGATACTTATATCCATGAAAAATTAAACATCCTAGATTTTAAAGATTTATGCGATGACTGTGATATTCATTTATCAATCATGAAAAATATTCTTTATCAATTAACCGAAGGAATAGCGCAAAAATTAGATGATATTGCTAAACCTATTAATCCATTGTTTTACCACAAAGATTTTATTGAACAATATAAACAATCCGTTTTAGAAAATATTGCTTTTTTAAAAGCGAGATTTTAAAAAGCTATTCTATACAAAGAGTTTTATACGTAATTAGCGTTAATAACCTCAAACCAAATTCAGCTAAAAATAGGATCGTTTTAGGGCTGCTTGCCCTTTTTTTAACCTGCTCAATCCTGAATATCTTGATTCTAATAAAAAAGACCCGCTAGGTTTTTAACGCCTAGCAGGTCTCTATTAGATTGATGACACGTCGCCTAACTCAGATTAATTATCCTCGTTATCATCATCTTCGTCCTCATCCTCACAATCATCATAATCCATGTTTTTCAAGGTTGCCTTCGCTGTTCTCGCAACTAAAGGGTCCTTGTCCTCCGTTAATTGCGTAATCTGTGCACCCGTTAGATACTCCGTTCCAGCAAGTTCTTTACGCACTTCAGGATCGCTATGTGTTAATAACTTCTCATACCATTCTATATTGTCAATCTCTTCAGAAGATTGCAATGTATGCAGTGTGTTAATCAGCGCAATTAGCAATGACGTTTCATCACGCTGAATAATCTGCCGAATATGTTCAGCCGTTAAGAACTGCTCACACAACTCACTACGTAATAACTCTTGGATAACAGATGAGTTTTTATCGCTTATCAACTGGTTAAACATTTCCTGCGATAAAGACGGAAAGCTTGTAATCGCTTGACGAACTTGATAGTTCGGATGTTGAGCTAATAAACTCATGATGGGTAGCCACTCTGCGCCAACATTATAAGCCACCATGCCAAGAATACGCTCTAACATCTCGTAATCTAAGCTAACTTTCTCATTATTGACTAATAACGCAATTTCAAATGTAGTTTGCTTGGCTTTTTTCTGTTTTGTAGTCGTCATGTTTTAACCTTTAGCAGTGTTATTAAAGCGTTTTTTATCTACAAGCTCACCAAACTTTAAGAGTACAAGCGAATATGTTTACCATCGTCTGATGATGTAATATATAATTACATGATACTAATATTATGTAATTATGTATATATTAACATAATAATTTGTAATATAAAACGTTTTTATAATATACGATAACTATATAAAATCTATAGAAAAATAATTATTTTTGATAATTAAATAGCTTAAATATTGGGAATATTTTAATTGTAAAATAAGAAATTATGTCTAATTTCTGTAAACACTAAATTGATGAAATAAAAAATTGTCCCAAAAAGACAAACGGGAATAATGAAACATCGCCAAACGCCTGCCACAAAATGATCTGCATGATTCCAATTATTTGATTCCAGTTAGACCTAATAAAAAAGGAAGTAACTATTATTTATCAGGTTATTTAAACTCAAATCATGGTAAAACCATATTGCAAAATACATGTAAACGTATTGTTGGAATGGCAAATATTAATGCATAATAATTACAATAGATTGATATTTTTATAAAAATTAGCTTACAAAATAAATGAGACAAACTCATACACCATCATTATTCAACTTCAAAAAACAATTTCTAACATCCAACACAGTGACATGAAAAAAATAAGGGTGTACAGCGTGTTGACAAACATAAAAATAGATACGATGATTGGATTAGACTTAGTCTAAATCTAAGTCTAAAGCATATTCAGCTTAGTCTGAACATGCTATTCAAACCAAAAGAGGAGGGGTTTTCATGTTTAAAAAAACACTCGTGTTTACCGCTTGTGCGATAGCACTCAATATCTTTACTCCCACTACTTCCTTCGCAGCCGCCACAATGGCACACGATAATCAATTCTGGTGGCCGCAAAAGCTAGACTTAGCACCGTTACGCGCTCACGATGCACGTTCTAATCCGTATGGTCATGATTTTAATTATGCTGAGGCATTCAGCCATGTCGACCTTAAAGCCTTAAAAGCAGATATTGAAAAAGTTTTAAAGACCTCACAAGATTGGTGGCCAGCAGATTGGGGACACTATGGCGGTTTGATGATTCGCATGGCGTGGCACAGTGCAGGCACTTATCGCATTCATGACGGTCGCGGTGGAGCTGATGGCGGTCAACAACGCTTCGAACCACTCAATAGCTGGCCTGATAATGTCAGTTTAGACAAAGCACGTCGCCTACTATGGCCTGTTAAACAAAAATATGGGCGCAGTGTCTCTTGGGCAGACCTGATTATTTTAGCGGGCAATGTTTCGCTGGAATCTATGGGCTTTAAAACCCTAGGTTTTGCAGGCGGTCGTGTTGATGACTGGGAAGCTGACCATGTTTATTGGGGGGCTGAAACCAAGATGCTGGACAACAAAGAACGTTACAAAGATGGACAATTAGAAAAACCCTTAGCAGCCGTACAAATGGGCTTAATTTATGTCAATCCTGAAGGGCCTAATGGCAGTGGTGATCCACTTGCCGCCGCAAAAGATATGCGCGAATCCTTTGGACGTATGGCAATGAATGATGAAGAAATTGTTGCCTTAGTCGCGGGTGGGCATACATTAGGTAAAGCACATGGAGCTAAACCTGTTGATTGTCTAGGTGCAGAACCCACCGCCGCCGCCGTTGAAGAACAAGGATTGGGCTGGAAAAACAAATGTGGCAAAGGCAATGCAGAAGATACATTGACCAGTGGACTAGAAGGAGCTTGGAGTACAACACCAACCGCTTGGTCGATTCTCTTTTTAGACAATTTATTCCGTTTTGACTGGGAAAAAGTAAAGAGTCCTGCGGGGGCTACACAGTGGAAACCCATTGATAAAGCAGCACAAGCCTTAGTTCCTGATGCACATATTAAAGACAAACGTCTTCCGCCAATGATGTTCACCACCGATATAGCTTTGAAAGAAGACCCTGAATTTCGCAAAATTGCCGAACATTTTTGGAAAAATCCAAAAGAGTTCGACAAAGCCTTTGCTAAAGCGTGGTTTAAATTAACACATCGTGATTTAGGGCCGCGCACCCGCTACTTAGGCAATGAAATTCCTCAAGAAGTATTTATCTGGCAAGACCCTGTTCCAGCCGTCGACTATCAACTAATTGAAGCCACAGATATTGCTAACCTAAAAACAGCAATTCTCAAGACAGGTTTAACCATTCCTGAATTAGTTAGAACTGCTTGGGCATCAGCTTCTACTTTTCGCGGTTCTGATATGCGTGGCGGTGCAAACGGTGCGCGAGTACGTTTAGCACCACAAAAAGATTGGACGGCTAACAATCCCACAGAACTGACAAAGGTATTAACCACGCTTGAAAAAGTGCAAACGGATTTTAATAGCACCCTCACAAATGGTAAAACAGTTTCTTTAGCCGATATTATTGTCTTAGGTGGTGCGGTTGCCATTGAAGAAGCGGCTAAACAAGCGGGTTATACGGTTAATGTTCCTTTTACACAGGGGCGTACTGACGCGACGGCAGAAATGACCGATGTTCATTCCTTTGCTGTGCTTGAACCAACTGCCGATGCTTTCCGCAATTACTACAGCGATAAAAGCTATGCCTCTCCTACCGAAATGTTAGTGGAAAAGGCAGATTTTTTAACCCTGACTATTCCAGAAATGACTGTATTAATAGGCGGTATGCGCGCACTTAACGCCAACGTTGGACAAAGTCAATATGGCGTACTAACGACAAAACCGGGTACTTTAAATAATGACTTCTTTGTCAATCTGCTCGATATGTCCACAAAATGGCAAAAATCTGCTGAAATATCTGGTGGTTATGAAGGTTTAGACCGTGCTTCTGGCAAGCAAAAATGGACAGCGACTTCAGTCGATCTCATTTTCGGTTCTAATTCTGAACTACGTGCAGTTGCAGAAGCTTATGCGGCTGATGATAGCAAAGAGAAGTTTGTGAATGACTTTGTTGCTGCTTGGACTAAAGTGATGAATCTAGATCACTTCTAATTTTTACTCAATGTATAAAGTAAGATATTTTCTATCCGAATCAGGGTTTATGAGATTAATAAAATTATTCAGGTTGGAATATTTTAATCTGGTTAATCTTGTAAATCCTGATTCTCACTTGTTCTAATCCCTTCCTTATTTCCCAAATAGTAGAAATTAAATTTACTGTTTATCTTTGCCTTAAAGTTAAGCCATTAACTTAAGCACAATAATATTTTAGTTGTAAAACAACTTATTAAGAACAAACCCTATAAAGACTACTGTTTGAGGTTAATTTCATCTGGTGGCAGTAACAAACCATTTTCAATCGCGGTGCGGTTGGTGACGGTGGCGAGGGAAAGGCACTTAATCAGTAATAAATGGGCTTGTAGGTATTTTTCTAGCTTTTCTGCTTGTTTAGTATTTAACTGCCATTGATGCCCGATATTGCGGGTTTCTTGCATGAGGGCTAATAACTTTTTGTGCGGTTTTTTCCAGTTTTCTGCTAGGGCTTCTTGTTTAGGAATATCTTTTTTAGCAATTTCAGTTAATTTTTCAGCTAAATCCTCTAAGTTAGCTTGTTTTACTTTTTTTATGAGCATATCAAATAATTTAAAAAAATCAGTGTAATGCTCTTGATGGAGATTTATCTTTGGTAACAGACTGAAGATTTTCACTAATAAAATAATATAAAAAAAAGCAAAGTCGATAGCGAGGTCGATGTCGAGGGTGAGGGTGAGGGTGTGGACTCGGTCACAGGCGAGGCCGCGAGTAAGAGCGAGGTCGATGTCGAGGTCACGGGCTAGGGCTAGATCGATTGGGAGAGCGAGAACGCAGGCTAGGACTAGGGCAGCAGGGGGAGGGGGGAAAACAAGGACGATGTCACGGGCAATGGCATGGTCTCGAACACGAGTGATGTCGCGGGCGAGAAAATAATAAAAACCTCTAACTGCTGCGAGTTTATCGCTTGTTTGAACGGAATCTGATTTTTTAACCACCCAACGCGCTAACTTTACCAACTCAGGTTCATCAGCAATCAACGTATTTATTTGCACTGGCATTGCTTTAAAAAAACTATCGGCATTGTCCAATAAACTCGCTGTTAATAAAAAAACCTCGTGCCAGCGGTCTTCTTCAATGTGTAAGACTAAATTTTCAATCGTGCCATAGGCTTGATTTTCAAAAACATACCGTGCTGTAAAGTACTCTTGAAATGATAAATGAGCAAATGAGTAAATATCTTTTGCCCGTTCTACAAAAATCCCATGTTGTGCAGCAATTGCCTCTAAAACGGCTTCGCCATCATCACTCTCTTGATTCTGACAATTGGGTAATTGTTTTAGGAACTCGTTTATTTTTTTAACTAAATTTTGTTTCTCAAAAAAATATTGATTATTTTGAAAAGATTCTGTTGCAATCCGAGAAAATAATTGAAATTTATGCCGTTTAGAAAGTCCTTGATAAATCACATCCCGTTTAATATTGCGATGCTTGCTATCCCATGTTTCTATCAAGGCATCAATGGCTTCTTCATAAATATCCGCCCGACGGTTAGGAAATTCCATTTTTCGGGCATAAACTAAACATAATAAAGTCAGTAAAATAGGGACTTGAGCAAGTTCTCGTAAGCCACGATGTTCATCGCGGGCAAATTCTTCTAAAAATTGTTCTCCACGTGCAACATCCTGTTTAAACCATTTTTTAACAAAAATGGTAATTTGTTCCTCTGTAAAATCCGCGACTTCTAAATAAGTGAATTGTTCAGATAAGGAATAATCGGCAGCGGCAACACGGCAAGTTAATAAAACCGTGCAGTTGCGATGCGCTCGGCTAAAATCGCTCAGGGCTTGCAACATGTGAGCGCGTTCTTCATCCGCTTGGTTTACTTCGTCTAGCCCGTCAAACAGTAACAGGGCGTTGCCCGTTTCTAGTAAATGTTCGATAAAGGCTTGCGCATCAGGAAAGTCGCATAATTCAAATTGTTGAACCAAATAGGGCATTAAATTGAATTTTTTATCTGCACTGTTGCGGACAACACTTGCCCAGCGGTGTAAAGAGATAAATATCGGAATTTTATCTAATTGTCCTTTTACCGCTTGCAAAGTGATGTATTTTAAAAAAGTGGTTTTACCCGCACCGGGTTTACCTAAAATAAACCAGCGTTTAATCTCATCTTTTTTAATCAATTCAAAACCATTTTGCCGTTCTTTTTCCCGATAGCTTAACTTTTCAGGTTCTTTCTCTAACTCAGTAATATCAAAACGTTGAAAAGCTGAAACTTTATCCAGAATATAGGTATCAGTAAAAATTCCTTCTAACTCAACTGCTTCATTTGTGCCTAATAAACGTACTTTACCGTAATCTTCTGCTAGGGCTTTTCGATACTTTTTAGCGGCACTGTTCCAGTTAAATTGTTTCCATTTTTCTGTAGATTTCTCGCCAATTTTTTCGGCAATGCTTTTAAGTGCATCTTCGCCGTATTTATCCCAAAGCCATACACCTGCAAGAGCCATTAATTCAATTGACATGTTGAATCCTTTTTTTAATTGTTGAATAAGTATTAAAAATAATAAACTAGCAGATGTTATTTTACACCCATTAATGCCACTTTAACCCATTGTTCTATTGCAGTACGATTCGCTTTTTGTAGAGTTTATTCGCGGATGAGCCAGTTATAAGCAAGATATTCTTGTGGGTTTAAATGTATCAGATAAATTTTGGCTAAACAAAGGCTAAAGACATGTATGGGTATTGCGGGGCTTATTGCCTACGTTTAGCAAGTCAATAAGCCTTTTCTTAAAGGTGAGGGGCAAATCTGAACGGGTTACAAAAAACCAACTGTTACCGTTATCCTAATGATTCTCTTAATAAGGTTGCTAAATGGATTGGTTTTTGTCCGCCACCATTTTCTAAAATTTGCTGACGACAGGAGAACCCATTGGCTAAAATCGGTGCGTCTGGATTAGCCCGCAATGCGGGTAGTAGGGCTTGTTCTGCCATTTGTAAGGCAACATCGGCATGTTCTGCTTCTAAGCCAAAACTTCCTGCCATGCCACAACATGCGGGGTCTAATAGTTGAAATTGAAAGTCGGGAATGAGTTTTAAAATTTTCCGCATGGATTTCATTGCACCCACAGCATGTTGATGACAATGCCCTTGAATTAACATGGGTTTTATTTGATTTACCAGCGGTTTTAAGGGTAATTTCAGCCGTTTTGCAGTTAATTCACGGGCTAAAAATTCTTCAAATAAAATGGAGTGTTGCGCGACTTTTTCCGCCATTTTTCCTAAACCGAGCGATTTATAGTCATCGCGCAGTGCTAATAAACAGGGGGGTTCTAAACCGATGATGGTTCTTCCTGCTTCTGCATGGGGTAGTAATACGTTTAATACCCGTTCAGCTTCTGCCTTCGCTTCTTCTACCATGCCATGCGCAATAAAGGTGCGACCACAACATAAAGGGCGGTCGGGTTCAATTGTGTTGTGGTTTGGTTCGGCAATAATCACATGGTATTTTGCTGTTTGTAATACTTGCACTGCGTCTTGTATCACGCTGGGGTCAAAATAGCGGGTAAATGTATCAACGAATAACACCACACTGCCAACTTTCTGCTCGATGGTTTCAGCCGTGAGTGGTTGTGAAAAGGGCGTGGTGACGGGTTCAGGTAGCCGACGTTTTGCACTGATGCCTAAGAATTTTTCGCCCAGTTGTGCCAGCCATGACCAGCGGTTACGCCATGCGGGTAAGGGTTTTAACCATTTATAGCGGTGTAACCATAATGGTGTGCTGGCAAAAAAACGAGTACGCCATGAAAGCCCTGTGAGTGCGTTACGTTGGGCAAGATATTCTATTTTAATCATTGCCATATCTACCGCATTTTCACATTCTCGTTTGCAGCCTTTGCAGGCAACGCATAAATCCATTGCTTCTGCTAATACAGGGTCTGTAAAAGGGGTGTTGCCTAACTCGCCATTTAGCGCGGCTTTGAGCAATCGCACACGCCCACCTGTTGAGTTGTGAACAATATCACTGACGCGAAAACTAGGACACATCACGCCTTTGCCTTGTTCTTTATTTTCACATTGTCGACTATTGATGCAAACGGCAACCGCTTTGGCAAAATCACCGCCTGTTTTGGGAATATCGGCATAGGCATCGCCCATGCCTGCATTTTCATACGCTGACCAGTCAAGAAAAGTTTTCATAATATACAGCTCTCTGTTTATATTTAATATTTTTAAAGGTGTTTGGGTTTATTTGAGCAAATTTAGGGGTTGTTAAGATTGGTAAATAAGGTGCGTTACACGCCCTTATACGGATTTTATATCACTTGTCTTGGGTTTTATGGTGGCTAGTGCGCGATTATGACAAACATTGAGTAAAAACCAGTGGTAAAAATCATTACCAAGCAGAATAAATGGGTTATTTTTGCGATATTATATGTCGTTATGTCGTTATGTCGTTATGTCGTTGGGAGTGGATGTGATGTGCTATCCCTATTATTTCCTATTTTCCTTGGGGTATAACTTCTTCATGAATTTCTTTTCTTCTGCTGAGATTTCTGAGCTATCTTTAATCCTACCGCTTGTTTTATTGAATAATCTCGTCGAACTGGGGTTAAGAAAATATCCTTCACTCTTTGGGTAATTAAAAATGAGTAATATATTAAAAACAATAGATTTATTTGCGGGAATAGGCGGGATTCGTCTTGGTTTTCAACAATATGGTTGTATTAATGTATTTTCTTCCGAATATGACCCTGATGCTCAAAAAATGTACTTAGAAAACTTTGGAGAACAACCACATGGCGATATAACCCAAATCGACCCTCACAACATTCCTGAGCATGACATTCTCTTAGCAGGTTTTCCCTGTCAACCTTTTAGTATTATTGGCAACAAACAAGGATTTGCTGATACTCGCGGTAATTTATTTTTTAATATCGAAGCAATCTTACGTAATAAAAAACCTTATGCTTTCTTACTCGAAAATGTAAAACAACTAAAAACCCATGATAATGGGAATACATTCCGCATCATTCAAGAAAAGTTACGTGCATTGGGTTACTTCATTCATCATAGTATATTGAATGCCTTAGACTTTGGTTTGCCTCAAAAAAGAGA
Source organism: Beggiatoa leptomitoformis (assembly GCF_001305575.3). Lineage (NCBI taxonomy): Bacteria > Pseudomonadati > Pseudomonadota > Gammaproteobacteria > Thiotrichales > Thiotrichaceae > Beggiatoa > Beggiatoa leptomitoformis. Next base: position 3,036,760 of record NZ_CP012373.2, on the reverse strand, counting down.
ACGTATCTTTATCGTTGGTTTTAAAGAAAATATACAGTTCGATTTCCCCATCCCACTGCATAAAAGAAAATCGTTAGCTGAAATACTAGAAAATGATGACTGTGTCGATAGTAAGCTCTTTGCTTCAGAACATATTGCACAAAAACGCCAAGATAAACTCAAAATGCCCGCATTTTATCCTTCTATCTGGCATGAGAATAAAGGCGGAAATATCTCAGTATTACCCTACTCATGTGCTTTAAGAGCGGGGGGTTCTTACAATTATTTATTGGTCAATGGTTATCGTCGCCCATCTTCCAGAGAAATGTTGCGTTTACAAGGATTTCCCGATGATTTTAAAATTGTAGTCAGTTATACGGCACTTAGACGTTTAACAGGTAATAGTGTTGCTGTTCCTGTCATCAGTGCCATTGCACACCAAATGTTAAATGCGATTCAACATAAAAAACTCCCTTCTTGCCATCAACAACTCTTATTTGGAAATATGTGATGAAAAATGATGTTGTAAAAGCTAAAGAAGCCTTAGATAAGCTTATTAAAAAAGCCCGAGTACATCTTTATAAGCCCATTCAAATTGCAGAAATTTTATATCGAGATCGTGTTTATCAAGACATTGTTATTGAGCAGCTAGAAACCTACCGAAATCCTTCTAAAAAATGGCGAGATGTTATTTGTCGTCAGTTTTTAGGTAGAACCAGCACTTCTTCAGCACGTTATCAAGATGACCTTTTTAATGAAAATGCGATACCACTTGATATATTAAGCTTGTTGGCACAAGAAAATCGTCGAACCCAAGGCGCAATAGAAGCCTATATTTATCAATGTGTAAATAATAAATTTTCACAACTTTCGAGTGCGTTAACTTACTGCGATATTCACAATCACACAGATTTTCAATTGACAGAATTCTTAGATTTATTTTGGAATGACGCGGGTTTAAGAAGAAGTATTGATAAAGTGTACGAAATTATTGTATATGCACTATTCGCTGCCTTAGTTGAGAGTTTAGAACTCATGGTAGAAGTCAGTATTAATCCTGAACAACATCATATTCTTGTAGAGTTTGCAGATTTTACAGAACGTGTCATTAAATTAACGCCTGAAACCACTTCTTTCAAAACACGAGCAAAAATTTACCGAGTCGGTGTCACGAATGCGGCGGATCGGGGACTTGATATGTGGGCTAATTTCGGCTTAGCTATTCAAATTAAGCATTTATCCTTAGATGAAGGACTGGCTGAAAATATTGTGCACTCTATTACGGCAGATCGCATTGTTATTGTATGCAAGGAAGCTGAACAAAAAATAATCATTTCTCTGCTGACACAAATTGGCTGGAAATCACGTATTCAAAGTATTATTACTGAAAAAGATTTAACAATTTGGTATGAAAAAGCGTTGCGCGGACAATATCATACGCTGACGGCTGAAAAAGTATTAAATACGATCAAGAGCGAGATTCAGATAGAATTTCCTATAACAGAAAATTTGGGACTGCAACAATTTTTTACGGAAAGAGCTTATCATGGGTTAGATATCTCATGTTATATACAACAATGAGCTACTATTCTGTTTCAGAAAGTGTTAATAATGCAGTGTACTCATGTAGTAATGTAAGGTCTCCCAGATTTAGATATACCAATATTTTTGTAGCTGAGTTTTATAGGTGGAAAAAGTGACAAAAGAAGAAGCTATTCAAATACTGAAAAAACAACTCGCGTCATTGGACGATGCACAACGGCGATGTTATTGGAGTAGAGTCGCTCATGCATTAACGATTGATGCACGTGGTAGTTACCGTGTAGGAACAGATGATTTAGATCATCCGAAAATGCTACGCTGTTACAATGAATTGCAACATCGACTACTTTCATATCTCTATGATTTGTGCAGAGAAGATAAAACCACCTCTTGGACGGATGAGGTCATGGTGGATTATTTATTAGCCGCTTTGGAATTACTACCGTTTACGTTACGGACATTGTTAAAAAGTTTAAAATAAACAGAAGACTGTATACCGCAAACCCCCTCAAAAATTTCAAGAAACCTCAATTTTCTCAAAAATCCCTCACACATTTAACCACTGACGCAACGTTGACGGGGGAATTATCTGGTATCAATACGGAATTTCTCTATTGCGGAACGCTGGTGCGTAATGCGTTACGCGCGACAGGTATTAATAGTCGTGTTGAATTATCTTGTCAGGATTAAAACGTTCCCCCGTAAATGGGGGAGGTCTTATCTTACTGAGAGGTTATGTATCCGTTTTTGTTTGAATCGGTGTTTAGATAAATTAACGGCGTAATTGTGCTAAAACGGCTTCTAATGGTTCGGGTAATGGGGCTTTTACTGTTAAGGGTTTTTGTTCAGGTAATTGAATGGTTAATTCTGCCGCGTGTAAAAATAAACGGTTTAGCCCTTGCTGACGTAATGCACGATTAAAATTGTCATCGCCATACTTTTCATCGCCTGCGATGGGGTGTCCTGTATGGGTTGCATGAACCCTGATTTGATGTGTCCGCCCTGTAACAGGATGTACACGCATGAGTGTCGCTTGTTTAAACAGTTCTACAATGCGAAATTCACTTAATGATGGTTTGCCATCGTCATTAACCCGTACAACACGTTCACCTGATTGTAAAATATTTTTCCGTAATGGTGCGTTTACTTGCTTTACGCGCGCTGACCATTTTCCTTGTACTAATGCTAAATATTGCTTATTCATGTCCGCATCGCGTAAATACGCATGTAATTGACGTAATACGCTGGATTTTTTGGCTATCATTAAACAGCCCGATGTTTCTCTGTCTAAACGATGCACGAGTTCTAAAAAGTTTGCCTGCGGATATAGCGCGCGTAGTCCTTCAATTACGCCATATTGCACCCCGCTCCCGCCATGTACAGCAAGCCCTGATGGTTTGTTAATGACTAGTAGTTTAGCGTCTTCATATAAAATAGAGGCTTGTAAGGCTTTTAAAACGGATTGATGTGGCGTTACTTCGGTTCGTGTTGCGGTTTGTACGGGGGGTAAACGCAATAAATCGCCTGCTTGTAGCCGATAATCGGGTTTTATCCGCCCTTTATTGACGCGCACTTCACCACTGCGCAAGATGCGGTAAATATGACTTTTTGGCACGCCTTTTAAATGGGTGAGCAGAAAATTATCAATCCGTTGTCCTGCATGGTCTTCAGAAATTTCTACATGCGAGACTTGTGCTGTTTTTTCAGTATTCAATTGTTATTCCTAAATAATATTATAATTGCCACAAGCTACGAATGGCGGCAATACCAACCGCACCCGCTTGCTGTGCTGTGGTTAAATCGGTTTTCTGTAAACCCCCTAGGGCATACACAGGGCAGTGGGTTTGTTGTATTAATTGTGTAAATGTCGCCCAGCCCATCGGCAATGTATCAGGATGTGATGCAGTAACTAAGACTGGACCTAATACGACAAAATCCGTTTGAATGCGCGCTGCTTGTTGTAAATCCGCTATGGTATGACAAGCGGCAGAAACCTGAGTAAATCCTTGTAAAGGCTTTTGTTGTTCATGCAATCGTGAACTATTTAAATGAATGCCCTGACTGCCTAATTGTCGTGCAACGGTTGGCGCGCAATTTAATAAGCAGATTACGCCCGCCTCTTGACATAAGTCTAATACTTGTCTTGCATAATCTTGATAAATTTCATCACTGAGTGATTTTGCACGAAATTGTATCAAGCGAATACCTGACGCTAAAACATGAGATAAAGACTGAAAAAAGCGTGTCGGGTCTGTGGGTTCAGGCGTGATGAGATAGTAGGGAGGAAAGGTTTTCACAATGTTATGATAAATTAATGCACATCATTTTAGCATTTAGTAATTTCAGTAAGATACAATGTAATTGCGTTTGTTAGTTCTTCATTATGAAGTAATTTAAAATTAAATCTGATAAACAGCAAAACAGTTACTTTTTACACACATGAGGATAATACACGATGGCAAGCGGATTGTTTGCGATTTTAGATGATATTGCCATGCTGTTAGACGATACAGCAGCGATGACCAAAGTGGCGGCTAAAAAAACGGCGGGTGTTTTAGGCGACGATTTAGCCGTAAATGCAGAAAAAGCATCAGGTTTTCACGCCAGCCGAGAGTTGCCTGTTTTATGGGCAATCACTAAAGGGTCTGTGCTGAATAAAATTATCATCTTACCTTTTGCTTTTTTACTCAGTGCGTTTTTGCCTTGGCTGATTGTACCTATTTTACTGATAGGTGGCATCTATTTAAGTTATGAAGGAACAGAAAAAATTTTAGAATGGATTCATCCACATTCTCGTGAAGAAGAAAAAGTAGAAGTCTTGCAATCCAGTGCTGCGACTATTGTCGATGTAGAAAAGAAAAAAATTCAAAGTGCCATTCTCACCGATTTTATTTTATCGATAGAAATTATCATTATTGCATTAGGGTCAGTAATGGATAAAAGTCTGACGTTGCAACTCATCGTTGTTTCTTTAATAGCACTCATTGCAACGGTTGGCGTGTATGGTTTTGTCGCGTTAATTGTCCGCATGGATGATGTCGGTTTTTGGCTTATCAAACAGTCAACGACGAATAATAATCATACACTGGCTGTATTGGGGCAGGGCTTGGTAAACCTAATGCCACGTATTATTAAAGCCTTATCAATTATCGGTACGATAGCGATGTTATTAGTCGGTGGCGGTATGTTTGTACATAACATTGCGGTTATCCATCATTTATTTGAATTTTTACCTACGATTATTGCTGAGTTTTTTGTTGGGCTTATCGTGGGGGGCGTTGCTGTAGGGGTGATGTTGGGGATACATCGGTTACGAAAATAGAATTTAATTGCTTAATTTATGGATAGGTGCGAATAAATTCGCACTTATAGTGCCTCTCATCTCGCAAAGAGTTCTGACCATGCAACAAGTTGCCTCCCTACGTTATGGCGTTATCTTTAAAAAAGCCTTTTGTGATGTTGAAGTCTTCACCGCATTTGTGCGTGATTTTCTCGGTTTTACCTTAGAAATAGACAAAGTAGAAACTGAAAAATCTTTTGACCCCCCGATTGGCGGGGTTGATTCACGCTTTGATTTATATGCAGAAGACAAGAAAAACCGCGTTATCGTCGATATTCAACACCGTCGTTACAAAGACTATTACGATAGATTTCTACATTATCATTGTGCTGCACTACTAGAACAAATCAGCAATGCAAAAAGTTATAGCCCTGCATTAACCGTATTTACAATTGTGGTTTTAACCTCAGGTACAAAAGAAGATTGTGCAATCGCTGAAATTAACTTTGACCCTGTGGATATAGAAACCAATCAACGGCTCAATAGAATTCATCACCGTATTCTGTACCTTTCTCCAAAACAAATTACGGATAAAACCCGCGAACCATGTCGTGAATGGTTATTGATGATACAAGACAGTTTAGACGAACAAATAGACGAATCGGCTTATCATAAAAGTGAGATTCTAAAGGTTCTTAACCTCATTAAAACCGATGGATTAACACCACAAGACCGTGCACGAATGAAAGATGAGTATTCATTAGAAGAGTTGATGCTGAAAGAAAAAACTGAGGAGTTTCATGTTGGTGTCAAAGTTGGAATTGAAAAGGGAATACAACTGGGTGTGGAACGCCAAAACTTAGCAATTGCTAAACATTTAAAAGCACAAGGCATGAGCTTAGAAATGATTGCACAAATCACTGGTTTAACGCATGAACAACTGAATAATTCGGAGTAGCTGACCATGCAACAAGTTGCCTCCCTACGTTACGGCGTTATCTTTAAAAAAGCCTTTTGTGATGTTGAAGTCTTCACCGCATTTGTGCGTGATTTTCTCGGTTTTACCTTAGAAATAGACAAAGTAGAAACTGAAAAATCTTTTGACCCCCCAATTGGCGGGGTTGATTCACGCTTTGATTTATATGCAGAAGATAAGAAAAACCGCGTTATCGTCGATATTCAACACCGTCGTTACAAAGACTATTACGATAGATTTCTACATTATCATTGTGCTGCATTACTAGAACAAATCAGCAACGCAAAAAGTTATAGCCCTGCATTAACTGTATTTACAATTGTGGTTTTAACCTCAGGTACAAAAGAAGATTGTGCAATAGCTGAAATTAACTTTGACCCTGTGGATATAGAAACCAATCAACGGCTCAATAGAATTCATCACCGTATTCTGTACCTTTCTCCGAAACAAATTACGGATAAAACTCGCGAACCATGTCGTGAATGGTTATTGATGATACAAGACAGTTTAGATGAGCAGATAGACGAATCGGCTTATCATAAAAGTGAGATTCTAAAGGTTCTTAACCTTATTAAAACTGATGGATTAACGCCACAAGACCGCGCCAGAATGAAAGATGAGTATTCGCTAGAAGAGTTGATGCTGAAAGAAAAAACTGAGGAGTTTCATGTTGGTGTCAAAGTTGGAATTGAAAAGGGAATACAACTGGGTGTGGAACAGGGTGTAGAACGCCGAAACTTAGAAATTGCTAAACATTTAAAAGCGCAAGGTATGAGCTTAGAGATGATTGCACAAATCACAGGTTTAACGCATGAACAACTGAATAATTTGGAGTAGCTCAATATGCAACACTATTATTACAAGGGCTATTACTGTCGTTTTTGCTATTTTTGTACGTGCTTATCTTTGCAATCCCGTTTGACAAACTGCACAAGCAGGGTCTTTATGTAATTGTAAACTGCGCCATTGACTGTTTAAGGCGTTAAAAATATGTAATTTTCCATGTTGTGGGGCATTGGGTTGTTGTAGTAATTTTAAAACCATCAAGGCTTGTAAACTGCCGATAATCCCGACAACGGGCGCGAGAATACCCGTTGTGCTACAGGTTTGTGTTTCTTCTTCGCTGATGCTTTCTTCGTATAAACAGTGATAACACGGGCTGTTAGCATAGCGGGCATCAAAAACGGCGACTTGTCCACTCCATTGGATAGCAGAGCCACTTACCAGTGGCTTACTGAGTTGAAAACACGCGGTATTTAAAGCAAAACGGGTCGGAAAGTTATCGCTACAGTCAACGACAATATCCGCTTGTTGAATTAAGGGGGTTAAACTGGTTGGTGTTGTTAATTGTTGGGCATGGCAGGTGATTTGCGTTTGTGGCGCAAGTTGTTGTAAATAGTCACGTGCTGAAGTAACCTTCATTTGTGCAATATGCGCCGTATCATGAATAATTTGTCTTTGTAAATTAGAGCGTTCTACCGTATCCGCATCGACTAAATGTAAATGTCCTACGCCACTACAGGCGAGATAGAGCGCGACAGGCGAACCCAAACCACCCACGCCAATAATTAAAACACGTGCTTGTTCCAACGTCATTTAAATCACTTTAGAAAACCGTTGTTCTGTTGCTAGGCGCAAATATTTGTCAAATGTCATACAGATATTGCGAACTAATAAACGTCCTGCGGGCAGGATGGTGATTTTTTCCGCGTTATATTCAATTAAGCCGTCAGCTTGCAAACTGGCTAGGGCTTGCCATTCTGTCGCGAAATAATCTTGAAAATCAATTTGAAATGCGTTTTCTATGAGGGCTATGCTCAGCGAAAAATGACACATGAGTTGTGTAATAATTTCTCGGCGTAACTTGTCATCTGTTTCTAACGCGACACCACGAAATACGGCTAATTGTCCCGCATCAATCAAGGCGTAGTATTCTTCTAAGGTTTTCACATTTTGGCTATAACTATCACCTACTTTACCAATAGAAGTAATGCCTAAGCCGATGAGGTCGCAATCTGCTTGTGTTGCATAGCCTTGAAAATTACGGTAGAGCGTGCCGTTACGTTGCGCAATGGCTAATTCATCATCAGGACGGGCAAAATGGTCCATACCAATGTAAACATAGCCTGCGTCTGTTAAGCGATTAATCGTTGTTTGTAAAATCGCCAATTTGTCGGCTGGACTGGGTAATTCTTCAGTATTAATCCGCCGTTGTGGTTTGAATAGGGTGGGTAAGTGTGCGTAGTTAAAAACGGATAAACGGTCGGGTTGTACGGCAATAATTTTGTCTAATGTACGGGCAAAGGTGTCAACGGTTTGGTGTGGTAAACCATAAATTAAATCAATGCTAATGGATTTAAAGCCTTCGCGCCGTGCTGCGTCTAATACAGTAAATGTTTCTGCTTCAGTTTGTAAGCGATTAACGGCTTGTTGTACAGTGGGTTCAAAGTCTTGTACGCCTAAACTCATGCGGTTAAAACCCAATTCACGCAATAAGCTGATGGTGTCGTTTTGTACTTCACGCGGGTCAATTTCTATGGAGTATTCGCCGCTGTCATCATCACATAAGTTGAAAAATTCGCGGGTTTTTGCCATGAGTGTTCGCATTTCTTCATGACTTAAAAACGTTGGTGTACCGCCACCCCAGTGTAATTGGGAGACTTGTCTATCACGGGAAAATAATTGGCTTTGTAACATCATTTCTTGATAAACCCGTGCTAAATAAGGCGCGGCACGGCTACGGTCTTTGGTAACGACTTTATTACAGGCGCAATAAAAACAGACGGTATCGCAAAAAGGAATGTGAAAATATAAAGATAAGGGGGTATCGGCGTTATGACTTCGCAAGGCTTCCGTACGATAAGCCGTTGCATCAAATCCTGTATGAAATTGCACGGCGGTAGGGTAGGAGGTGTAACGCGGCCCCGCTTTGTCGTAGCGTTTGATTAAATCCGCATCAAAAATAAGTTGTTGTTGCATTGTGGAAAATCTCTGTTTATAAAACGATTGCTATTTTACAAGGTTTCGCGCGGGTTTTCTTAATTAGACGCTTTAGTAAAGAAGATTTAAGCAATGGTTAGGTGTGTTAGTGTGGTATGACGCACCGAAATAAAGCAGGATGCAAATCTTTTAATCTCTGAGAAAAGCGTAGAAAGCGATTAAATTCAGTCTCAATAGGTGTGCTACGGTGTAAAAATATAGGTCTAACCAATTTCTTTTTAACGGTTACAGGGGGTCTATTTTACGGGATTATCTTAATTGAGTTATCTTCTTCTTTATTTAAAAAACAGGGTACGTGTAAATGTAGTCGCTTAATTATGAATAGATTCGTGTGAAGGTTCTTAGCAATAACGAATCGTTATCAATGAATACCAATCCATTCTTTTTCATTATTACTTTTTCTCGTTACAGTAAGCGTCAATTCGGTTTTTCTACATAACTTATAGGGAATTTACTGATGTTATTGAAACAGATTGCTTCTTCTTTATTACTTAGCGTTGGGCTGGTGTTTTCTAGCCTAGCGGCAGAGATTACCTTATTAAATGTATCTTATGACCCAACCCGTGAGTTATATCAAGCCTTTAATCCACAATTTGCCAAGTATTGGGAGGCGAAAACGGGCGATAAGGTGACAATTAACCAATCTCATGGCGGGTCAGGTAAACAAGCACGCGGGGTTATTGATGGGTTAGAGGCGGATGTAGTTACGCTCGCACTGGCTTATGATATTGATGTAATTGCAGAAAAAGGTTTATTAGCCACTGATTGGCAGAAAAAACTTGCTAATAATAGCAGTCCTTATACGTCCACAATTGTTTTTTTAGTCCGTAAAGGTAATCCCAAAGGGATTAAAGATTGGGATGATTTAATTAAAGAAGGTGTTGCGGTTATTACGCCTAATCCAAAAACATCAGGCGGCGCACGTTGGAATTATCTTGCTGCATGGGGTTATGCACTGAAAAAATTTGGAAATGATGAAACAAAGGCGAAAGAATTCGTTGCTAAATTATTTAGCCATGTTCCCGTATTAGACACGGGCGCACGTGGGGCAACCAATACTTTTGCACAACGCGGCATTGGTGATGTGTTGTTAGCGTGGGAAAACGAAGCTTACTTAGTCCTGAAAGAATCCAAAGACTTTGAAATTATTACACCTTCCATCAGTATTTTAGCAGAACCACCCGTTGCAGTGGTTGATAAAGTAACGAAACGACGGGGAACGGAAAAAGTCGCCCAAGCCTATTTAGAATTTTTATACAGCGAGCAAGGACAACAAATTGCGGCACAAAATTTTTATCGTCCAAGTCTTGCAAGCGTTGCCGCGCAATATAAGGATAAATTTGCAGCCGTTGAATTGTTTACCATTGACGGCGTATTTGGTGGCTGGCAAAAAGCCCAAACGGCCCATTTTAAAGACGGTGGTATTTTTGACCAAATTTATCAAGTGAAATAGCGTTTACATCATCAAATCGAGCCTGTCAGGTTTTTAAAACCTGACGGGTTTCATAATGTTTATCCATACTGTAGAGGTTTTTTTGTGTCCACTGTCAACCCTTTAGCCCTTGCTCCGCGTGATGCTGACAGGGTTGCCGCACCGTCGGCACGTTCTTGGTTTTATAAAAAACATAGTGTATTGCCGGGGTTTTCCCTAACCTTGGGATATACCGTGTTTTATCTTAGCTTAATTGTGTTGTTTCCCTTATCACTGGTTTTTTTTAAAACCCTTAGCTTGAGTTGGGCAGAATTTTGGGCGGTGATAACGTCTGAACGTGTAATGGCTTCTTACCGCTTGTCCTTCGGTTCGGCACTATTTGCCGCATTGGTGAATACGCTTTTTGGGTTTATTGTTGCTTGGATATTAGTACGTTATGATTTTTTAGGCAGACGGGTGATTGATGCACTGGTCGACTTGCCTTTTGCCATGCCAACGGCAGTAGCAGGCATTGCATTAACCGCGATTTACGCGCCGAATGGAATACTCGGGCAATATCTTGAACCATTAGGGATTAAAATTGCGTTTACGCCCAATGGAGTTATTATGGCAATGATTTTTATTGGTTTACCGTTTGTTGTGCGGACAGTACAACCCATTCTAGCCGATTTGGAAAAGGACGTGGAAGAAGCGGCCGCGAGCTTGGGGGCAAATCGTTGGCAGACCTTTTGGATGGTCATTTTACCTAGCATAACCCCTGCATTATTAACAGGATTTGCACTATCTTTCGCTCGGGCATTGGGTGAATACGGTTCAGTTATTTTTATCGCGGGGAATATGCCGATGGTGTCAGAAATCACGCCCTTACTGATTATTATTAAATTAGAACAATATGATTATGCGGGGGCAACTGCCATCGCGTTGGTTATGTTGTTAATTTCATTTGTCTTGCTGTTTGTTATCAACATGTTGCAAGGCTGGACTCAACAACATAATAGTTAGGATGCATTCATAATGGCTTATTCTGCAACAAAACAGACGGTAAGCGAACCGCGTTGGGTTCGTTATACTTTAATAACGGTCGGATTAGTTTTTCTCGCTATTTTTATTCTACTCCCTTTATTTGTGGTATTTCATGAGGCCTTGGCTAAAGGATGGTACACCTATATCAGTGCATTAAGTGAAGCTGATGCACAAGCCGCAATTTATTTAACGTTAATCACGACCGCTATTGCAGTGCCTTTAAATTTGGTTTTTGGTGTCATGGCATCATGGGCAATTGCTAAATTTGAGTTTACAGGAAAAAACTTTCTTACTACGTTGATAGATTTGCCTTTTTCTATCTCGCCTGTTATTTCTGGCTTGATTTATGTCTTACTTTTTGGGCTACAAGGTTTATTTGGTGAGTGGTTAATTGACCATAACATCAAAATTATTTTTGCAATTCCGGGTATTGTGCTGGCAACTGTTTTCGTTACTTTTCCATTTGTTGCACGGGAGTTAATCCCACTGATGCAGGCACAGGGCGATGAGGAGGAAGAAGCGGCCGTATCACTGGGTGCTAATGGTTGGCAGACTTTTTGGTATATCACGTTACCAAATATTAAATGGGGTTTGCTCTATGGGGTTTTGCTCTGTAATGCGCGCGCAATGGGCGAATTTGGCGCGGTGTCTGTGGTATCAGGACACATTCGCGGTTTAACGAACACGATGCCACTCCATATTGAGATTTTATATAACGAATATAACGCACCTGCTGCGTTTGCCGTTGCGTCATTGTTGGCATTATTAGCCATTGTCACTTTAGTGTTTAAAACCTTATTGGAATGGCAAGTACAGAAAGAATTTGCCCAAGCCCAAGCCTAGCTGCCTTCAACTGAAAAGCGAATGAATTATGAGCATTACCATTCAAAATATCGAAAAAACCTTTCATCAATACCATGCCTTAAAAAATATCAATTTAGAAGTGCCAACGGGTGAATTAGTTGCCTTATTAGGGCCTTCTGGTTGTGGTAAAACTACATTATTGCGAATTATCGCAGGCTTAGAAACACCTGACACAGGCAGTATTTATTTTCATGGTGAAGATACAACCAGCCAACCCGTACAAGAACGGCAAGTCGGTTTTGTGTTTCAACACTATGCTTTATTTCGCCATTTAACCGTATTTGAAAATATTGCCTTTGGTTTGCGTGTGCGTCCGCGTCATTCTCGCCCGTCTAAAGTAGAAATTCGTAAGCGTGTAGAGAGCTTGTTAAAGCTAGTTCAGTTACAAGGTCTTGCTGACCGTTATCCTCGCCAATTGTCGGGTGGACAACGCCAACGGGTTGCACTGGCACGAGCGTTAGCTGTTGAACCTAAAGTATTATTGCTTGATGAGCCTTTTGGCGCATTGGATGCCAACGTGAGGAAGGAATTACGCCGTTGGTTACGTCAATTACATGATGAAATCCATTTAACCAGTGTTTTTGTGACGCATGACCAAGAAGAGGCGATGGAAGTATCTGATAGCATTGTAGTAATGAATCAGGGGAAGATAGAACAAATCGGTACGCCTGATGAAATTTATAACCATCCTGCCAATCCATTTGTTTATCAATTTTTGGGTAACGTTAATTTATTTCATGGTCGTTTGCAAAATGGAACCGTTCATGTGGGCGATGCGAGTATCCCATTAGATGAACATCATGATATAGAACAAGCGGCTGCTATTGCTTATGTGCGACCGCATGAATTGGAGATTACCCGCTCTCCCAGTAATAGCGCGCTAACAGCGATTATTACGGCTATTAGTAAGGTTGGTTCATCTATTCATTTAGAACTGCGCCAACCCAGCGATGAAAACCTGTTACAAGCGGAGTTGAGCAAGGGCGAATTTGAACAACTCTGTTTACAAAAAGGGGAAACCGTTTTTGTGCGTCCCAAACAAGTCCGCGTATTTTTGTAAAGATAAGTTACTTTCCTAATGGGAGAGCGTCTGAATCGGAATTTTCAGGATTGACAGAATTATCAACGCTATCATTTTTATACCTGCTAGCATTGAAAATTCTAGTTTAGACAAGGATGATATTTATCCTTAGTCTGTTTAGCACGCCTTTTAAAGACTGTCTGAATACGGATAACACCGCTTCAAGTGATGTTATCCGTATTGCTTTTACAACCCTATTAATGCTTTGAAACCAATAAGTAATGAATTCTTGGACTGTGATAGGTGTGTAAACTACAGCTAATAATGTCTGGAAAACTACTTTCTGCCTTACCTATCGTTTCTACTGTGTAATCTCGTTGTAATTGCTTGAGATTTTTCGCGGTGAAATCGTCTAAAAAATCTTCTACCCTTAGCAGAATAATAGGTTTAGTTGCCATAACTTGTGCAATGGTTTGTAGGCTGTTGCTGTCGATGAGAAGCAAAGATAATTTATCGAGTGTTGCATACTGAGTTAATAAGTATTGTTCTAATGGTGCAATGGCTTGTTTTCTAGCACCCGACATTTCAATAAATAACAAGCGATAAGTGATTGTTGCGGGAATAAAGAGGAGTAAAACCAGCAAGCTGATTGTGCCTGTCAGTATCAGTATTTTATTTTGCGTGTAATCTTGTAATAGGTTGATAACAAAGTCTGTGCCTATTGCGCTGAGTAATAGCACAAATGGGACAAGGTGGCTGAAACTACGTTCAAAAAAAACAAGTTGCAAAGAAAAGAGGGTAAAAAATAGTAAAACAGGGGTGATTAATACGGTTAATAAATAGCTATTTTTCGTGGTAAATAGTTTGTAAATACCCATAACGGCCGTTAGCCAAATCGCCAGACCAAATGTTGTATAAAAATAAGTTAGAATTACAAAAGCTGTTGATTTTCCTTCAATCACGCCATACGGCGGAATGGGCGTTGCGTATTGATTTTGTAAGTATTGCACACCATTCAAATAGGCTTCTATGTGAAAAAACGCATAGGGCATACCGATAAAAATCCCCATTAGACAAGCAAAAACGATGATTATTAAGTGACTAAGGGAAAAAGATTTTAGCGTTTTTTCGTGTCGTAATATTTGCAAAATAGGCAAGACAAGCATGAGTAGCATAATAAATTTACAGGCTGTCAGTATGCCTATGATGAAACCGCTTGCTAATGTATAACGAATGTTTTTCTCTTGTAATGAAAAAGATAGAACCAATAATGATAGAAACGTCATAAAACTTTCGGCGCGTGCATAATGGCTATCTTGAATTAGCAATGGCGCAACGAGATAAAGCAGTAATACAATGAACGTTACCCGAAAACTTCCCAATTGTTTCCACGCAATCCACGCAAGCACAACGCCCGCCCATAATCCCAATAATGCTGAAAATAAACGATGTATTTCAATGTTAGACAGTGTAAATGAGAAAGTCGTTGCTAGAAATTTAATGGCTGTGAAAAAGAGATAGCTGGCGTAGTGATACGCAGAAAAATTGTATTGATCGTATTGAAAGGCAGGACTCAGCGGGGCGTGTTTCCAGTTTGTATCAAATTCATTATTTTCAATCATATTATTAACAATCCCTAACACAATTTCTTCATCAGGATGATTTGTGTAAGGTGTATTGCTATACAGTATCCTCACTGTAAAAATGCTGATTAAAACGAATATAATGATAAGTATTTTTCCATTTTTACTGATAAAAGACGTATATTGCATTATTTTTTCTTTCCGATTGATGCGCTTAAGTTGGGATATGTGCATTGTAACTTATTTATTCACCTGTGTTTTATTGTTAAAAGCAAAGTTTTTTACTAGGAAATTGGCATGACTCATCCTGCGTTTACGTTAGTTCGCCGTACTCCGATTGTAAGTTTACATCTCACGTTTGAAGAATATCGCCACAATAAAACGGGAGCGCGACATATCCATTTAGCGGCCGAAGATAGCAATAATGTGTTTATGGTCACGTTTTTAACCGTCCCTGAAGATTCAACAGGTGTGGCACATATTTTAGAGCATACAACGTTGTGTGGTAGTGAACGTTATCCAGTGCGTGACCCGTTTTTTATGATGACACGCCGTTCTTTAAACACTTTTATGAATGCGTTCACAGGCAGCGATTGGACAGCCTATCCTTTTGCAAGCCAAAGTAATAAAGACTTTGATAATCTTCTACAAGTTTATTTAGACGCGGTGTTTTTTCCCTTATTAGAACCGTTAGATTTTGCGCAAGAAGGGCATCGGTTAGAGTTTGAAAAAGTGGATGATGTCAACTCACCGTTAGTTTATAAAGGGGTGGTTTATAACGAAATGAAAGGGGCAATGAGTTCCCCTGTACAACGCTTAGTGATTGCTTTAAATAAATATTTATACCCAACCACTACTTATCATTATAATTCAGGTGGTGAACCGTCAGATATTCCTAATTTAACCCATGCGCAGTTAAAAGCCTTTCATGCGAGTCATTATCATCCAAGCAACGCCGCCTTTTTTACGTATGGGGATTTGTCCGCAGAACGTCATCAAGGCTTTTTTGAAACCTGTGCGTTGTCGCGTTTTGAATCGTTAGATACCCATTTATCAGTTGCAAATGAACAGCGATTTACTGCGCCACAAGCCATAACACTGAATTATCCTATTGGCGAACAAGAAGAAACTGAGGATAAAACCCATATTTTATTAGCGTGGTTGCTGAACAATAGTACGGATGTGCGGGAAAATCTAAATGCGGATTTATTAGCGGGCGTGTTATTGGATAACAGTGCTTCACCCTTGCGCCATGCCTTAGAAACAACGGATTTGGGTTTATCACCATCGGCATTATGCGGTTTTGATGAAAATGCAAAAGAAAGTTGCTTTGTTTGTGGCTTAGAAGGTTCTAATCCTGAAGAAGCGGAAGCGGTAGAAGCCTTGATTTTTGACGTTTTAAATGAAGTTGCCGAACACGGTGTCGATGCTTCTCTCGTTGAATCCGTACTGCATCAAATTGAGTTAGCACAGCGGGAAGTGTCGGGCGATGGGATGCCTTATGGCTTGCAATTACTTTTACAATGCGTCTCACCATTGTTACATGGGGGTGATCCGATTGCCTTTTTGGAAATTGATGAAGCATTGAATGCCTTACGTGAGGATTGTAAAAATCCCGAGTTTATTCCGCAATTAACGCGCCGTTTGCTTTTAGATAACCCCCACCGTATCCGTTTGGTAATGCAGCCCGATTCAACCTTGGCAACACAAGAATTATCAGCGGAAATTGCTCGTTTAGCGACGATAAAAGCACAACTAACAGAAACAGCTAAACAACAACTCATTGAACAAGCAAAGATATTAAAAACTAAACAGGAAAATAGTTCCGATCCTGATATTTTGCCAAAAGTAACGCTAGCAGATGTCCCTGCCGATTTATTTATTCCTGAAGGTACACAACGCGCCATCGCTAACATCCCAACAACATGGTACACGCGCAGCACCAACGGCATGGTGTATATGAGTGTCGCCATTGATTTACCTGCTTTATCATCAGAATTATTGGAATATGTCCCCTTGTTTTGTGATTGTTTGAGCGAGGTTGGCTGTGGTGAACGGGGTTATCGTGAAAATGTGGCGTGGCAAGCCTTAATTTGTGGCGGGTTAGGAACACGCTTAAAAATATGCAGTAGTGTGGACGACCCGCAAATAGTGCGGAGTACGTTTGTCCTATCAACTAAATCATTGATACGTAATCAACAAGCGACAGCACAATTATTATGCGATACCTTAAGTAAAGTACGATTTGATGAGTTGGGTAGATTACGTGAGTTGATTGAACAAATTCGCTCTGACCAAGATAACGGCATTACCGAACGTGGGCATGAGTATGTGTCGGCAGTGGCTAATAGTGGCATCAGCCCAACGGCAGCAATTGCTAATCGTTGGTATGGGTTAGAAGGCTTGTTAGCAATACGGGCGTTAGACGACAGTTTGACCGATTCGACCGCACTAAAAGCATTAGGTCAGAAATTGACACAAATTCGTGATGCATTCTTAACGGCTCCTCGTCAATTATTGGTTGTGTGTGAACCTGAACAACAAGTGCATTTGGCAGAAATATTAGAAACTTGTTGGCAAACGGTTCCAGCGGTAAAGCTGAATAATCCCCTATTTCAGCCCGCACCTGTAAAACGGTTAATACGTCAAGCATGGGCAATTTCAACAACCGTGAATTTTTGCGCGAAAGCGTATCCTGTTACTGCGGCAAATCATCGGGATACACCCGCATTAATCGTATTAGGTGACTTTTTACGTAATGGCTATATTCACCGTGCTATTCGGGAACAAGGTGGCGCGTATGGCGGAACAGCGGTTTATGATGGAGAAAAAGGGGTGTTTCGTTTCTTGTCTTATCGTGATCCGCGTTTAAGCGAAAGCCTACACGATTTTGACCGTGCATTAGATTGGTTACAACAATCGAAACATGATGCGCGCGTGTTGGAAGAAGCAATTTTAGGTGTGATTGGACGTATAGACCGCCCCGGTTCGCCCGCAGGAGAAGCCGTTAATGCCTTTATGGCAGGACTACATGGGCGCATACCTGAGCAACGTCGAGCGTTACGCCAGCGTATTTTGGAAGTAACAATTGATGATTTACAACGGGTTGCCATGACATATTTACAAGCAGAACGGGCAAGTGTTGCTGTGTTGGGAGAGTCTAAAATATTAGATACGTTGGAAGGAACTTGGGAACGACGCACGGTTTAATGCGTGATTAGCCCTATTTGGGGTGTGTTAAATAAGTAAGAATAAAAAGTATGCCACCCTTCAAAAAAAGGGAATTATTTTTATCCTACATTTTTTAATAACTACGCAATTTTTTAATTTATTTATGGTTTTTTTATTTCATGCACACTTATTTAGCCTTACTTCAAGATATTCTCGATCATGGTGTAACGAAAACGGATAGAACAGGAACGGGAACACGCTCGGTATTTGGGCGACAGTTACGCTTTGATTTAACGCAGGGATTCCCCCTAGTCACGACAAAAAAACTACACTTGCGTAGTATTGTCTATGAATTATTATGGTTTTTGCGGGGTGATACCAACGTCCGTTATCTACAGGAAAATGAAGTACATATTTGGGATGCGTGGGCAAAACCTGATGGTGACTTAGGGCTTATTTATGGTAAACAGTGGGTTAATTTTGGTGGCATTAACCAAATTGAGCAGTTAGTTGCAGGGATTCGGCAGAACCCCGATTCAAGGCGGCATATTGTGAGTGCATGGAATCCGCCAGAGTTAGCCTTAATGGCGTTGCCTCCTTGTCATTTGTTATTTCAGTGTTATGTTGCTGAAGGGAAATTATCTTTATTGTTGTACATGCGTAGCAGTGATACGTTTATTGGATTACCGTTTAATATTGCATCGTATGCGCTGTTAGCGGAAATGATTGCGCAACAGTGTGATTTGGTCGCGGCGGAATTGGTGGTTACATTGGGGGATGCGCATATTTATTTAAACCATCTTGCGCAAGTACAAATGCAGTTAGAACGCAAGCCATACGCATTGCCAACGCTACAAATAGCGCAAAAACCCGCCAGCATTTTCGAGTATGCGTTTGAAGATTTTGAAATCTTAAATTATCAAGCTCACCCACATATTAAAGCCCCTGTTGCGGTGTGATACGGGCTTCCTTCCTTAATAAATGACGGGCTAAATAGTGTCCGTCATTTGTGCAGTTTCCATTAATATTTTAGCGTTATGGCTGAATTATTATCGTTTTCTTAATAACACGGGTTTATCCGATGTTTTCTTTAATTCATCTATCGGTAAAGGTCTTAAAAATAGATAGATGCTAAAGGCAAGAAAAGCAAGATTGAGGATTAACAGCGTGTAATCGTGCATATTGATATACAAGCCAAATGTACCGATAACAATCATGATTGCACTTGCAAACATTTTAAAAAAACTAACCAGCACTGATACAAACGGCTTCATGCAGTTATACTCCATTAGAATAACTAATTGTTATTGTTTGGCTATTTATTAAGACGGCTTTTGTTCTTAGCTTTTGTCGCAAGAAAAATAGTTGATGAGGCAAAATGGCGATTAGCACATCATTCTAAGAGTATCTAGGGCTGTCAGCAAATAACCTGAGCTTAGAAAGTGCGCAGGGATAATATTACGCCAGTGTTGTATTGACAATTTTTAGGTTGTGTTAGTGCGTCAGCGTGAGAATTATTTTTTATACGACAATAGGTTAATTGTGATTCTTATTACATTAACACTATCAACTTTTATTCATGGATAGTATCAAGATGTTAATGGATTATTCTTATCAGCAGAATTATTGGTATGCTAATATCAAACGGTTGATTCATTTCTATATTTTAGCCTTATTTATTATGTTGGGCTTGCTGATTTTAAAGCAGTTGTTAATACAAGTTTTTTTGGTTGCGCAGGTCAATAATGCCGCGATTATTAATATTGCAGGCAAACAGCGGATGTATAGCCAACATATTGCAAAATCAGTTTTATTGTTGCAAAACAATGTGGATTTACCGCGTTGGCAACGTGCGCTCGTTGCATTACGTCGTGATTTGTTGGAGTGGCGCAGGGCGCATTATGCTTTAAAAACAGGTCATGCTGTATCAGGTAATTATCAAAAAAATAGCGTTGAAATAAATAAATTATTTAGTGAGATAGATGGTACTTATATTATTTTAGAGGCAATGGTTATAAAAATATTGGCATACATTGATAGTAAACCTGTTGATGCGCCTATTTCTGTAGATTTTAAGTTGTGGGTTGATGTGATACTGGATTATGAACCTCTTTTTTTAGCCAAAATGGATGAAATCGTAGCACAATATGAAACAGAAGCGATTGAACAAGTTTACTTTTTTCGTAATATTAGTTTTGCGATAGAGTTAGTCGTTATTTTTATTATTATGTTGATGAGTGTCTTGTTGTTTCGTCCATTTAGTAGGCAATTATTGCGTAATATTGATTCTTTTAGGTTGGCTGAAGATTTATTGCGACAGAGTCAAGCGCAGTTACGTGAGTCGCAAAAGGCAGCAAAGATTGGGAGTTGGGAGTTTGATTTAAACACAAAAAAAATTGTATGGTCGGAACAGGTGTTTGCATTATTTGAGCGTGATATTGCATTGGGTGAGCCTGATTATGAAAGCAACATGCGTTATTACTTGCCTGAAAGTTTTCAGCAGTTAGAAAAGGCGTTGGCTCATGTTATCCAAACAGGTGAGCCTATTCAGTTGACTTTAAATGTAAAACTACCCAGTGGCAAGATGGTTTATCATGATTCTTTTGTAAAACCCTTTAAGGATGAAAAAACGGGGCAGGTATTTAAGTTATTTGGAACTGTACAGGATGTTACTGTGCGCAAGTTAGAGGCGTTGGCCTTGTGTCAGGCGAAAGAGCAAGCAGATATAGCGTATCGGGCAAAAAATGCGTTTTTGGCAAATATGAGTCATGAGTTACGAACACCATTAAATGCAATTCTTGGTTTTTCTCAATTGTTATTAAGTAATAATGAATTATCGCCTGAGCAAAGTAACAATTTGAAAATTATCCTGCATAGTGGTGAACATTTGTTGCAGTTAATTAATGATATTTTGGACATAGCTAAAATTGAGTCAGGCAAAACGCAGTTAGAGGAAAAGGCGTTTGATTTATATTTGTTAGTTCATGAGCTAGAAGATATATTTCGTTTGCAAGCAGAGGCTCAAGGGTTACAACTAGGCGTTGTATTGCAGCAAGTACCACATTATGTGTGTTTGGATGAGCAGAAGTTGCGACGAGTTTTGGTAAATTTGTTAAGTAATGCGATTAAATTTACACAACGGGGCGGTGTGGTTTTAGAAATTAATGGTACAGTGGAGTCCATGTTACAGTTTCGTGTGATTGATTCGGGAATTGGTATTGCTAACACGGAATTGTATAATTTATTTGATGCTTTTATGCAGACTGGAAGGGGAGAAAAATCACAGCAGGGAATGGGGTTAGGATTAGCCATTACTCGGCAGTTTGTGCAACTATTGGGTGGGCAGTTGGTTGTAGAAAGTACGGCGGGTAAAGGGTCTGTTTTTAGTTTTACCTTACCCATAAAGCAAATACCACAAAATCAGTTATCAAGTGTAACATTGACAACAGATATTCCTTCGTCAGTCTTTCCATCCGTAGCGGGTTTAGAAACAGAGGTTGCGGAGTCAATGGCGCAGTCGGCTATTCCAGTAACAGACTTAGCGCAGTGTCCTATTGATTGGTTACAGGCGATGCAGCGTGCAGTGGTTGCTGCTGACTTAAGCGAAGTCTTGGCGTTAATTGCGGATATTGAGTTATCGCAACCTGTGTTAGCTGTAGAACTCAGGTTGTATGCACAAACATTTGATTATGATTCTATCGAATGTTTGTTGCAGAAAATTTCTCCTAAACCTACAACATAATAGTAGCCAACTCATAAATATATATAATTATTTTAATGACTTTTATTAACTATGCACCCATCCCCTCAAAGTAATATTCTTGTCGTTGATGATACCTTAGCCAATTTGCACGTGTTGACGCAGATGCTGAGTGCGCGAGGGTATAAGGTGCGTCCTGTCTCGGATGGACGGAAAGCACTGATTGCCATTCAAGCGGCTTTACCAGATTTGATTTTGTTAGATATTAATATGCCGGGTATTAATGGTTATGAGGTTTGTAGAAAGTTAAAAGCAAATCCAGAAACACAGAATATTCCTGTTATTTTTATCAGCGCGTTAGGAGAGATTCAGGATAAAATAGAGGCTTTTCAAGTAGGTGGTGTGGATTATGTGACTAAGCCTTTTCAAGTTGAAGAGGTTTTGATGCGGGTACAAAATCATTTATCGTTACAGTCGTTACAAAAACAGTTGTTGGATAAAATTAGTGAGTTAGAAATAGCAAATAGTGGGTTAAAGCAGGCTAAAGAAATTGCCGAGCAAAATGCAAAAGCAAAAGCTGATTTTTTAGCGACCATGAGTCATGAAATCAGAACTCCAATGAATGGCGTGATTGGCATGACTAGTTTGTTGCTCGATACGTTGTTGACTAAGGAGCAGTTTGCTTTTGTAAATACGATTCGCGTTAGTGGTGAAACGTTATTGGCCATCATTAATGATATTTTGGATTTTTCAAAAATTGAATCGGGTAATATGGTGTTGGAGTCGCATCCTCTTTCTCTTTATAGTTGTTTGGAGGATACGTTTGAGTTGTTTGCGGAGCAAGTTACCAGTAAGCAAATTGAATTAATTTCTTGTATCGATATTTCTGTGCCTGTTTGGGTTGCAAGTGATGTTACACGGATTCGCCAGATTCTAACGAATTTGATAGGAAATGCGGTAAAGTTTACGGCAAAGGGTAGTATTGTTGTTATGGTCAGTGCCAGTATACAGGTTGATCAAGATATACAGTTGCAATTTGCAGTGAGTGATACAGGAATTGGTATTCCAGCGGATAAAATTGATAGGTTATTTAAATCTTTTTCTCAAGTGGATTCATCCACAACCCGTCATTATGGGGGAACGGGTTTAGGACTTGCGATTACAAAACGGTTGTGTGAGTTATTAGATGGGCAAATTTGGGTAGAAAGTACAGATAAAGAAGGTTCAACATTTCATTTTACTATTCAGGTAAAGTCAACAAATACAACACTGCCTGCTATTTGTCCGAATAATGCATTAAAAAATAAGCATATATTAATTATAAATGATAGTTTTATTTATTCACAAATACTGAGTTTACAGTTATATCAATGGGGTTGTACTACGGAGACAAGTCCTTGTGGGCAGTCGGCACTTGCTAACATTAAGACAGGCAAGCGGTATGACTTGATTATATTAGATGTTTTTGCCCCTCTGGTGGAAGATACTCATGCGTTGCAGTCTATTCATGCCATTTGTGATAAGCAGAAAATACCGCTAGTTATGATAACTGCATTGAATCATACCGAAGTAGATTCAAGCATCCATGCTTTATTTGTCGCTTGGTTAGTAAAACCGCTTAAACCGCTTACTTTATTGAATACACTTAATTATATTTTTGCAGGTGTTACACCACCTATAGAAGTAGCAGGTAAAAATCGCATTGTAGGAGATAAACATTTAGCAAAACGCTATCCTTTACGTATTCTACTTGCAGAAGATAATCCTATTAATCAGCAGCTAGCGTTGTTAATGTTAAGTAATATGGGTTATCAAGCAGATGTTGCAGGGAATGGTTTAGAAGTGTTGAATACATTGCAACGCAATCCTTATGACCTTATTTTAATGGATGTGCAGATGCCAGAAATGGATGGTTTTATGGCGACTCAGATGATTCGCCAAACCCGTCGTTATGCCATTAATCCCCCGCGTATCGTTGCAATGACTGCTAATGCACTACAAGGAGATAGGGAAAAGTGTTTAGCCGTAGGGATGGATGACTATTTAAGTAAGCCTGTTAAATTGGAAGATTTGTATGTTGTTTTGGAAAAGTGGGGGGGGAAAATGCTTCAAACACGTCCTGCAATAGAACCTGCAACTCCTGTTGCATCAACACTAACACAAGAATTGTCCGCTGTTGTTAAGTTGCCTGATGTAAAAATAGTAGATATGGCAACATTGCGCATGGTTAAAACGTCTTTAGGTAAGGGATGGGAACAATTGCGAGGCATTTTTTTACAGCAGACAGAAGACCTAAGTAAAGAGATGTTAACCGAGTACTCACAGAATAATAACGAAGCAATCAGCCAAATAGCGCATAAACTCCGTGGGTCAGCCAGTACTGTGGGCGCAAAATCATTAGCACATCTTTGTGAATTAATTGAGTTTAATGAAAAGCGTGGTAATCCTGAAAACTTAGCTGAATTGCTGAATCAGTTGCAACAGTGTGCAAAACAAACGGTTGAACAAATAGCACAATTTCAAGAATAAATTTTAACAAGAATGAGGATGGAGAATGATGTTGACAACTCAAAGTAATACGACAACTTGTCCTTTTTGTGCTTTATTATGTGATGACTTGCAGATTCAAGTGCAAGATAACCATATAAATACAATTACAAATGGTTGTTATAAGGCAGCGTCTGGTTTCACGCAAACTGTGGATATTCAACCACGCGTAAAAGGGCAAATTGTTAGCCAAATAGAGGCAATAGAAATCGCTGTAGATTTACTGAGTAAAGCACGTTTACCTTTATATGCTGGTTTAGGAACAGATGTCGCGGGCATTCGAGCAGTATTACAACTAGCAAAACAAACAGGTGGCGTAGTTGACCATAAAGATGGTAATAAACAATCCGCCCGTACTCTTGCTATTCAAAATAGCGGCTATCTCACAACAACCCTAACAGAAGTGCGCAACCGTGCAGACTTTATGCTCTGGATTGGTGATGATATTCCTGCTATTTTTCCACGTTTATGGCAACGTTGTGTCGAACGCGAAGCCACGCTATTTGCAAACCCCGCTAAACAACCAACTATTGTTCATTTTGGTAGCCAATCCCCTACAGAAGCAAATCAATCGTTCAATCTCAATCTGGTACAACTACCTGAAGTGATAAATGGATTACGTGCATTGTTAGCAGGACAAGTTTTGCAAACAACACAGATTGCAGGAATTCCATTAGAAGAATATCAAAGCCTAATAGCCAAAATGAAGGCTGCACAATATGGTGTTATTGTATGGCAAACAGCAAGCTTAAGCATGGAACAAACGGACTTAACCATTCATGCACTCTATCAATTAGCAAAAGACTTAAATCAAACAACACGTTTTTCTGCTCTGCCATTGGGCGGTAATGAGGGTGGCGTATCTGCACTTCAGGTAACAACATGGCAAACAGGCTTCCCTTTACGAATAGGGTTTAAACAAGACCGTGTTCACTATGACTCATGGCAATTCGATACACAAAGACTACTTAAACAACAAGAAGTTGATACACTCTTATGGCTATCTAGTTTTGATACACCGCAACTACCCAAAGATGCAAAGGGATTGCCTACCATTCTTTTAGCCAACACCTATCCAGAAAATTTAACGTATGAACCCGATGTCTTTATTCCCATAGGAACACCCGGAATACACCATACAGGACAACTTTTTCGTGTGGATGGTGTTGTTGCCTTACCTTTACAACACCTGATAAATCAAAGCACAACAACCGCCGAATCGATATTAGTGACGCTTACTGAAAAAATTCTAATGAAGTGTAGTTGACAATGAGATAATGAGGAGTAGAATGCACGGCTTGATGAAGAGAAGAGCATGAGCGGAAAGAGCGAAACTTGAAGGACTTCAGAAAAGGATAAGAAATAGAGGTTGACAACGAAGGGAAAGCGAGTATGATACGCACCTTCGTTAAGTTCTGAAAAGAACCGAACCTAGCAGTAGAAATAAAAGATTGACAAAGAGAAAAGAGAGTATATAATGTGCGCTCTTTACTGGTTAAGCGAAAAGAAACTAAATAGTAGCTTGACAGACTGAATTAAGATGTAGTAGAATGTTTGACTCACTTCTGACGAAAGTTTGAAGTTGAATAAAAAAAGTTAAACGAAAGCTTGACAGAACGAAGAAGACGGTTTAGAATGTTGTCTTTCTTGAAACGTGTAAAGATTAGTAGCAAATTAGTTGCTAAGATTGTAGCGAATCAATATGACAGAATTATTAAGACTCGATAGTTTTAATGATAAAGCTCTTTAACAGTAGAATCAAGTAATTTGTGTGGGTACTTGCATAATTCTCGTTGAGAAATGAAGAATTGAAGCAAGACTCTGTCAAAAGAGAAAGCTTGCGTTTTAGAACATGAGTTTAAACTGAAGAGTTTGATCATGGCTCAGATTGAACGCTGGCGGCATGCTTAACACATGCAAGTCGAACGGTAACAGGTCAAGCTGACGAGTGGCGGACGGGTGAGTAAAGCATGGGAATCTGCCTGATAGTGGGGGACAACCTAGGGAAACTTAGGCTAATACCGCATAAGCCCTACGGGGGAAAGCAGGGGACCTTCGGGCCTTGCGCTAACAGATGAGCCCATGTCGGATTAGCTAGTTGGTGGGGTAAAGGCCTACCAAGGCGACGATCCGTAGCTGGTCTGAGAGGACGACCAGCCACACTGGGACTGAGACACGGCCCAGACTCCTGCGGGAGGCAGCAGTGGGGAATATTGGACAATGGGGGCAACCCTGATCCAGCAATGCCGCGTGTGTGAAGAAGGCCTGCGGGTTGTAAAGCACTTTAGGTTGGGAAGAAAAAGCGTATGTTAATACCATGCGCAATTGACGTTACCAACGGAATAAGCACCGGCTAACTCTGTGCCAGCAGCCGCGGTAATACAGAGGGTGCAAGCGTTAATCGGAATTACTGGGCGTAAAGCGTGCGTAGGTGGTTAATTAAGTCAGATGTGAAATCCCTGAGCTTAACTTAGGAACTGCATATGATACTGGTTGACTAGAGTGTAGTAGAGGGTAGTGGAATTCCACGTGTAGCGGTGAAATGCGTAGATATGTGGAGGAACATCAGTGGCGAAGGCGACTACCTGGATTAACACTGACACTGAGGCACGAAAGCGTGGGGAGCAAACAGGATTAGATACCCTGGTAGTCCACGCCCTAAACGATGAGAACTAGATGTTGGGAGAGACTGTCTCTTAGTATCGCAGCTAACGCACTAAGTTCTCCGCCTGGGGAGTACGATCGCAAGATTAAAACTCAAATGAATTGACGGGGGCCCGCACAAGCGGTGGAGCATGTGGTTTAATTCGATGCAACGCGAAGAACCTTACCTGGTCTTGACATCCTAAGAATCCTGTAGAAATATGGGAGTGCCTTCGGGAACTTAGAGACAGGTGCTGCATGGCTGTCGTCAGCTCGTGTCGTGAGATGTTGGGTTAAGTCCCGCAACGAGCGCAACCCCTATCCTTAGTTGCCAGCGTAAAGTCGGGAACTCTAAGGAGACTGCCGATGACAAATCGGAGGAAGGTGGGGATGACGTCAAGTCATCATGGCCCTTATGACCAGGGCTACACACGTGCTACAATGGTAGGTACAAAGGGCTGCCAAATCGCGAGATGGAGCCAATCCCAGAAAACCTATCGTAGTCCGGATTGAAGTCTGCAACTCGACTCCATGAAGTCGGAATCGCTAGTAATCGTAGATCAGCACTGCTACGGTGAATACGTTCCCGGGCCTTGTACACACCGCCCGTCACACCATGGGAGTGGGCTGTACCAGAAGTAGGTAGTCTAACCGTAAGGAGGACGCTTACCACGGTATGGTTCATGACTGGGGTGAAGTCGTAACAAGGTAGCCGTAGGGGAACCTGCGGCTGGATCACCTCCTTTAAAGATGAAGACGAGAAGGCAAGTATCCACACAAATTACTTGATTTGAAAGACACTGGGTCTGTAGCTCAGGTGGTTAGAGCGCACCCCTGATAAGGGTGAGGTCGGTGGTTCGAGTCCACCCAGACCCACCAATGAAGGGGCTATAGCTCAGCTGGGAGAGCGCCTGCTTTGCACGCAGGAGGTCAGCGGTTCGATCCCGCTTAGCTCCACCAGTACTTAATGCTAAATGGAAAGATTTAGCATTAAGTATTACAGTTCTTTAACAAAACGGAAATGATGTAAAGTGTATATTGCAAGTCAGCAATAATCCTAGAATGTTTGGGGTTATATGGTCAAGTAATTAAGTGCACACGGTGAATGCCTTGGCGATAACAGGCGATGAAGGACGTGGTAGCCTGCGAAAAGCTACGGAGAGTCGGCAAACAGACATTGACCCGTAGATGTCCGAATGGGGGAACCCACTGCTTAGGCAGTATCTTTACCTGAATACATAGGGTAAAGAAGCGAACGTAGGGAACTGAAACATCTAAGTACCTACAGGAAAAGAAATCAACCGAGATTCCGTCAGTAGTGGCGAGCGAAAGCGGAACAGCCCTTAAGTTTGCAAATAACTAGCAGAATGATACTGGAAAGTTCAGCGACACAGGGTGATAGCCCCGTATGCGAAAGCGATTTGTGAATGAAGACGAGTAGGACGGGACACGAGAAATCCTGTCTGAATATGGGGGGACCATCCTCCAAGGCTAAATACTCGTTATCGACCGATAGTGAACTAGTACCGTGAGGGAAAGGTGAAAAGAACCCCTGATAGGGGAGTGAAATAGAATCTGAAACCGTGTGCATACAAGCAGTGGGAGCATGATTTAGTCATGTGACTGCGTACCTTTTGTATAATGGGTCAGCGAGTTATTTTCAGTGGCAAGCTTAACCGCATAGGGAAGGCATAGGGAAACCGAGTCTTAATAGGGCGCTAAGTCGCTGGGAATAGACCCGAAACTGAGTGATCTAGCCATGACCAGGGTGAAGGTGGGGTAATTCCTACTGGAGGCCCGAACTCACGTCTGTTGAAAAAGACGGAGATGAGTTGTGGCTAGGAGTGAAAGGCTAATCAAACTCAGAGATAGCTGGTTCTCCTCGAAAGCTATTTAGGTAGCGCCTCATGTATCACTCTTGGGGGTAGAGCACTGTTACGGCTAGGGGGTCGTCTAGACTTACCAACCCGTTGCAAACTTCGAATACCGAGAAGTGCAAGCATGGGAGACACACGGCGGGTGCTAACGTCCGTCGTGAAGAGGGAAACAACCCAGACCGCCAGCTAAGGTCCCAAAATATAGCTCAGTGGAAAACGATGTGGGAAGGCAAAAACAGCCAGGATGTTGGCTTAGAAGCAGCCATCATTTAAAGAAAGCGTAATAGCTCACTGGTCGAGTCGTCCTGCGCGGAAGATGTAACGGGGCTCAAGCTATATACCGAAGCTGCGGATTTGTCGCAAGACAAGTGGTAGAGGAGCGTTCTGTAAGCCTGCGAAGGCATCTTGAGAAGGATGCTGGAGGTATCAGAAGTGCGAATGCTGACATGAGTAACGATAATGGGAGTGAAAAACTCCCACGCCGAAAGTCTAAGGTTTCCTCGCGCAACGTTAATCGGCGCAGGGTGAGTCGGCCCCTAAGGCGAGGCAGAAATGCGTAGTCGATGGGAAACAGGTTAATATTCCTGTACTTCGCTTTATTGCGATGGGGGGACGAAGAAGGCTAAACCAGCAAGTGATTGGTAGTACTTGTTTAAGGTCGTAGGTAGAACGAATAGGCAAATCCGTTTGTTTAATACCGAGAACTGATGACGAGTCTTCTATGAAGACGAAGTGGTTGATGCCAAGCTTCCAAGAAAATCCTCTAAGCTTCAGATAAAGTGAACCCGTACCGCAAACCGACACAGGTAGACGAGATGAGAATTCTAAGGCGCTTGAGAGAACTCGGGTGAAGGAACTAGGCAAAATAGCACCGTAACTTCGGGAGAAGGTGTACCTTTATTATGTGAAGTGCCTGCGCATGGAGCAGAAAAAGGTCGCAGTGGTCAGGTGGTTGCGACTGTTTATTAAAAACACAGCACTCTGCAAACACGAAAGTGGACGTATAGGGTGTGACGCCTGCCCGGTGCCGGAAGGTTAATTGATGGGGTTAGCGAAAGCGAAGCTCTTGATCGAAGCCCCGGTAAACGGCGGCCGTAACTATAACGGTCCTAAGGTAGCGAAATTCCTTGTCGGGTAAGTTCCGACCTGCACGAATGGCGTAACGACAGCCACACTGTCTCCACCCGAGACTCAGTGAAATTGAAATTGCTGTTAAGATGCAGTATACCCGCGGCTAGACGGAAAGACCCCGTGAACCTTTACTATAGCTTTGCACTGAATTTTGAACCTGTTTGTGTAGGATAGGTGGGAGGCATTGAAGCTAGAACGCCAGTTTTAGTGGAGCCAACCTTGAAATACCACCCTGATATGTTCGGGATTCTAACCTAAGTCCATAATCTGGATTGGGGACAATGTATGGTGGGTAGTTTGACTGGGGCGGTCTCCTCCGAAAGAGTAACGGAGGAGCACGAAGGTACCCTCAGCGCGGTCGGAAATCGCGCATAGAGTGCAATGGCATAAGGGTGCTTAACTGTGAGACAAACACGTCGAACAGGTACGAAAGTAGGTCATAGTGATCCGGTGGTTCTGTATGGAAGGGCCATCGCTCAACGGATAAAAGGTACTCCGGGGATAACAGGCTGATTCCGCCCAAGAGTTCACATCGACGGCGGAGTTTGGCACCTCGATGTCGGCTCATCACATCCTGGGGCTGTAGTCGGTCCCAAGGGTATGGCTGTTCGCCATTTAAAGTGGTACGCGAGCTGGGTTTAGAACGTCGTGAGACAGTTCGGTCCCTATCTACCGTGGGCGTTGGAAATTTGAGAATGAGTTGCTCCTAGTACGAGAGGACCGGAGTGAACGTACCGCTGGTGTTCCAGTTGTCATGCCAATGGCACTGCTGGGTAGCTATGTACGGACGGGATAACCGCTGAAGGCATCTAAGCGGGAAGCCTCCTTCAAGATAAGATTTCCCGAGAGTTTAACTCTCCTCAAGGTCCGTTGAAGACTACGACGTTGATAGGCTGGGTGTGGAAGTGCAGTAATGTACGTAGCTAACCAGTACTAATTGACCGTGAGGCTTGACCATATAACACCCAAGTATTTTGGGTAGGTAATATACACTACATCCATTTCCGAATTCTGGGGCATAGCCCTAACCGTTTTTCTTGGCGACCATAGCAAGTAGGTACCACCCGACCCCATCCCGAACTCGGAAGTGAAACTATTGTGCGCCGATGATAGTGTGGAGTTTCTCCATGTGAAAGTAGGTCATCGCCAAGAGCCTTACACCCTAACCCTCTCGCATTATTGCTTGAGGGTTTTTTATTGCCTGAAATTTGTCCTTTCTTCTTCCTCGTGAAACCCTGCTATAGCCTCTCGGTGGCTATTTCGTTTCTAAATCCCTCTTCCTTATCATTCCTTTCAACTTCTTAAGTGTTTTTTTCTTTTCCTATTTGATTATTAAACACTGTTCAATTATAGTAATAATTACTATTAAACACTGCTTAATTAGGAAAGAACATGAATACAATTCGTTTATTAATAATAAGTATCATGTTGGGTGCATGTGCTACACCTAATGGAGAAGCACCCAGCGTTCAACATGGTTTTTCAAGTGCATTAACAGGGATTGGTATTCTTATTTTATCGCCATTTCAGATTGCAACAGGCTTATTAGAAGGGATTGCATCTGTACCCTACTATTTAGCAACAGGCACACGGCAAATTAACGAAGGGCTTGTACAAGCACAAGCGAAAATTACGCTAGATGATACTTATGAATCAGCCTATGGAAAACAACTCACTGATGTACCTGATAATGGTGATACAGGAATGGTCTTTCGGCGGATGAAACATGCAACTACTTTTTTTCAAAAAATTTTACGTCAATATGGTGTAGAACACAGTGAAAATTACTACTTAACCAGTATCGATACAGCTAATGATGCAGGCTATACGCTGCTCGCTGTTATTTATCGTCCCTATCAAAAAATCCAAGTTATTGATAAATACAAAACAGATTCTATTCGCTCATTTACGGCAGAAGATAGATTATTCTATGAGCCTTTTCAAGTAGATGCGAATAAAAATCCTTTAGACACCGTTATTGACTGGGCAGCCCTACCCAACGACAGTTTGCAAACGCAAAAGGCACAAGCCGTTTTGCTAACACTAGCAGCAAATGCAGTCGTGATTAATAAACGCAGTGCAGAATATTGGCAAATTGAAAAACGTTGGTTAAATGGTGAATATCAGGTGATTACAACACAACGTGCTCAACATGTACAAGGGCGTATGGGGCTTTAAAACGACTGAACTTTACAGACAAAACTGGTTGTTATAGTCACTAACAATCAACATACCCCATTGAAACCAAAGATACCAACCTAAACTCGTCAACAGTACAAAACAGGTTAGTGTAAAAAGTACTAATATCCATTTCTTTTTAAAAATTGATATGTTCATAAAATAACTATTAGAGAGGGTAAGCTTACCCTCTTTGATAAACAAGCAATTGGCATATTCAATAACATCACTAAGTATAAAACTCATTCATTCTCTCATCATTTTCATTCAAAAAATAATTGATTTTACGTGGAAATAATAAATTTTTATTTTGAAATTTAAGTAAATTGACAAATGATAGTAAGAATGATTATTATTCAAATTAAATTTAACTACTATTTGTAGTATTATTTATTACTACTCATTATTTTTATATGGTCTATATCTAAGGTGAAAAATAAGTGAATATAAGTTACAAATATGCTGCGGTGCCTTTATTGTTTTTAATAACAAATATTGCCATCGCGGCAACAGACTGCACAGTACAAACTGATTTACCTATTGCAGAATGTCAAGAATTGGTCCGTTTTTGGGAAAGTACAGAAGGGGATATGTGGACAGATGCAGATACAAACAATTGGAATGTATCTAACGCACCATGCCAGTGGACAGGTGTTACATGTACAAATGGGCATGTCACTCGCATTACACGCGCCACAGAAGTTAGTGGACGACACATTGGTTTTGATTTAGTTGGAACAGTTCCAGAAGATTTGGACTTGCCTGAATTAACTACTCTCTCTGTAGGATATAATGCCCTCGAAGGCACAATTCCTAACTTCACTCACTTGCCCAAATTAGAATCGTTAAGTCTTACAACCAACGCATTTACAGGAACAATTCCCGATTTTGACAATCTGCCTGCGCTAAAAACGTTAAATTTAAGCGATAACCAATTAACAGGGCAAATACCCGATTTTCATTTCCTACCTAATTTAACCTCCCTTTCATTACAACAAAATCAACTCACTGGTTCACTGGTTGATTTTAGCAATTTACCCAAATTAAGCCGTTTATCTGTTGCTAATAATCAACTAACAGGCACAATTCCTGATTTTCAACACTTACCAGAATTAACCCGTTTAATTATCTCTTTTAATAATTTTACAGGCACATTGCCCAATTTTAATAACTTGCCAAAACTCACTCAATTATATGTTCCTTATACACAATTATCTGGTGAGTTACCCACATTAGACAAACTACCAAAACTAACAACTTTTTACGCATACAATAACCAATTTTCAGGTAATTTACCCTCTTTTGACAAAAATGCTGAATTAACCCGTTTAAATGTCAGTAATAATCAATTAACAGGCACATTACCAGACTTTACAACAACGCCCAAGCTAAGCCATATTGTCCTAAATAATAATAAACTCACGGGTGAATTAGGTGACTTAAGCTATTTAACGGAACTAACCACGCTATTTATTGCAGGCAACAGCATCACGACACAAGCCATTAAATTACCTGCTAGCTTTACAGGACATTACAACGATTTTGGTTATTTCATCACGCAAACACCTGATAGCAGTACCGCCGCCACACCTAGAGGAACTGATCCTAGTATTTCTGTTTTACTAAGCGCATTAAATACGTTGTTAGACGATGAAAATAACTTATTAGATATTAGTTTACATAGTGAATTAAGTCAGGAAACCACCGTTGATATTTATCTAGCTACATTATTACCTAATGGTAGTGAATTACTTTTCATCAGCCCAACAGAAGGCTTGACCACCCAACCATCGGCATTAGTCACAGGCGCAATAATGGGAGAAGAGACTGATTATCACTTACTTTCCATTCCCATTTTAGGACTCCCTAGTGGACTTTATCCTATTTACCAAATAATAACCGAACAAGGAAAAGCACCA
This sequence comes from Beggiatoa leptomitoformis, assembly GCF_001305575.3. Classification (NCBI taxonomy): domain Bacteria; kingdom Pseudomonadati; phylum Pseudomonadota; class Gammaproteobacteria; order Thiotrichales; family Thiotrichaceae; genus Beggiatoa; species Beggiatoa leptomitoformis. The sequence continues at coordinate 3,002,894 of NZ_CP012373.2, read as the reverse complement.
TTAGATACGACTAACTGGTTATCTGGGCAATTCAATTTATTATTTTTTGCCATCAATACGTCAGAATCCAGTGTGACAGCCTTTAAACATTACTTACATGGTAAAAAACTCTATCAAGACAACTGCTCAGGATGTCACCATGATGAAACACGCAATCCACAGTTTTTATTTGAAGCAGCGAAATCCCCCCGTTTAATTCGCAAAACATTTGATGACAATGTCGACAACAAATCCTATTTAAATTTCTTAAGTGATGCTGATTTACAAGCCATTGCTGATTACGTAACAACACCCTACAACCCACTAGCTACTAATACCCAATAACAGTACAAACAAAAGCAACAGAGTAACCATTAAGTTGTTCTGTTGCTTTCTATTTTTAGGGATATTTAAGATGTTACGTCACCTTATTTACTTCAGTCTGCTAATCAGTTTGCCCGTGTTTGCAGAAAACCAACTGATAACACCTGATACTATTCTTTATCAAACAGATACACCACTTTCAGCTTATATAAATCTACCCACTGTTTATCAAGGTGATTTATACCTAGCAACCCTATTATCAGACCAACAACTCTATTTCTTAACAGCACAATCAGGGTTACAAATAACGCCTACACCATTTTATACAAACCAATCTTTTCAAGGCTTAACTGAAATACTCAGCTTAAATATTGCCGATATTCCCGCAGGTATCTACCCCTTGTATCAAGTGATTACTGCTACAAATCAATCGCCACTAGATGCCACTAACTGGCTAACACCACTGAATATTATTGCTTTTAGTATAGGCTTACCGCCACACATTACAGGCGACTATAACCGTGATGGTTTAGCCGATACCGATTGCAACGCCAATGGACTTGCAGATGATACATTAGGATGTGAACAAACCTACCTAAGCCAAACCGCCAACACCAACTATAAAAAAGAAGGACGCACGTTGTACCAAACCTATTGTAATAACTGTCATGGACAACGGTTTTTACCCGCACAATTTGCAGAACTTATCCGCCAATCAATCAGTATCGTTCCAGAAAAACAACCTATTATTGGACAATTAAGCAATCGTGATTTTGACAAAATCGCCGCCTATATTAACAGTGCTACCAGTACACAATGTCGTAGCGTAGGAATGGAATAACTATGGAAAGTTACTATCACATCATGCGCCGACAAGGAATTACACGGCGAAGTTTCCTCAAATTCTGTAGCTTAATGGCAACCTCTTTAGGATTATCCCCCGATTATTTAGGGCAAATTGTCTATGCAATGGAAAACAAACCCCGTTTACCCGTGCTATGGCTACACGGCCTAGAATGTACCTGTTGTTCAGAATCGTTTATTCGAGCAGCACAACCGTTGGCTAAAGACGTTATTTTATCCATGATTTCATTGGACTATGACCCGACATTAATGGCAGCGGCGGGCAAGCAAGCAGAAGATTGTTTAGAACAAACGATTGAAAAATATCGAGGTAACTACGTTTTAGCAGTAGAAGGCAACGCACCTGCGGCACAAGATGGAATGTCTTGCATTGTTGGAGGGAAACCCTTTTCTCAACAATTACATCATGCTGCCACCGATGCAAAACTGATTATTGCATGGGGAAGTTGTGCAACCAATGGTTGCGTACAAGCAGCTTATCCCAATCCAACCCAAGCCGCACCCGTGCATAAAATGATTACAGATAAACCCATTATTAAAGTGCCGGGTTGTCCCCCAATTGCCGAAGTTATGGTTGGTGTTTTAACCTATTTATTAACCTTTGACGAACTACCCGAACTAGACGCACAACGTCGCCCAACCATGTTTTACAGCAAACGAATTCATGATAAATGCTATCGTCGCCCACATTTTGATGCAGGACGCTTTGTCGAAACGTGGGACGATGAAAACGCTAGACAAGGTTATTGTCTATACAAAATGGGCTGCAAAGGGCCTACCACTTATAACGCTTGTGCAACAACAGGTTGGAATGGTGGAATTTCTTTCCCCATTGGTTCAGGACATGGTTGCATTGGTTGTTCTGAAGAGGGTTTTTGGGATAAAGGCTCATTTTATCAACGTATTAACTTTGTTAAACCCCCTATTTGTGTTTGATAAACAAGACCTGATAGACTTTTAATAGCTGTCAGGTTTTTTTCATAACACGCTATTTCTTAAAAATAGGGTCAAATTTTCCTGAAAATTCTGCTTCAGACCAGATAATTTATTCTTTGCTGAATTAGCACGACCTGATTTTTTCATCCTCTAACGCCAACAATACTGAAAATATTGATTTAGGCAAGCAAGTAATTACAACGCCGCCTATTTATAAAAAATCGCCCATAAAACAAAAAATACATAGAAAAAAATGCGTAAAGATAGTACGTTTATCACCAAACTTTGCAAAATACGCAGATAACGTTACATCAAGCACTCCTTAAAAACACATTAAATTATAAAAATTTTCTGTGTTATTAAATTCTTAATAAAGGCGACTTAAATCATGACAGACAATGCAGAACGTTTACGTCGTTGGCGATTATTATTAGGCGGTGGCGGCGCAGACGGCACAGGTTGCCAATTGAACAAAAACGACATGCGCATCGATAACGCCCTATCACAACTGTATGACAACGACCAATCACGAAAAGGCGGATTAGGCAGTTCTGCTCCCAATGTTGCACGATGGTTAGGCGATATTCGTGAATATTTTCCACAAAGCGTTGTGCGTGTTATGCAGAAAGATGCGATAGACCGCTTAAATTTAAGTGCAATGCTTTTACAACCAGAGATTTTAGAAACCCTAGAAGCGGATGTGCATTTAGTGGCTAATATCATGTCACTCAATCACAGTATGCCCGAAAAAACAAAAGAAACAGCTCGAATTGTCGTTAATAAGGTTGTTAATCAACTCCTAGAAAAACTAGAATTAACCATGCAACAAGCCGTGCGCGGTAGTCTGAATCGAGCCATGCGCAATAATCGCCCACGCCATTCTGAAATCGATTGGTTGCGAACCATTCGAGCCAATTTAAAAAATTACCAACCTGACTATCAAAGTATTATTCCTGAGCGTTTAATTGGTTATGCCCGTAAACAACGGCGGACATTACAAGATATTATTTTATGCGTCGACCAATCAGGTTCTATGGCAAGCAGTGTTGTGTATGCCAGCATTTTCGCCGCAGTAATGGCATCCATTCCCGCAGTTAAAACACAAATGATTGTTTTTGATACAGTCGTTATGGATTTAACCGACATGCTGGTTGACCCCGTAGAAGTGCTATTTGGAACACAATTAGGCGGGGGAACGGATATTAATAATGCGCTAGCCTACTGTGAAAAACTGGTTAGTAAACCAGAAGATACAACACTGGTACTCATTACTGATTTATATGAAGGCGGTGATGAAAAAGCATTAGTCAGACGGGCGGCAAATCTTGTACAAGCGGGTGTACAAGTAATTACACTACTCGCACTAAATGATGACGGCTCACCCATTTATAGCGCGCATCTTGCCCAAGCCTTTGCTGGATTAGGTATTCCTACCTTTGCCTGCACACCAGACCAATTTCCCGACCTCATGGCAATGGCACTCCGTCGCCAAGACATCAGCCAATGGGCAGCGGCAAATAATATTGTCCTAGCCAGCAGTATTAATTAAAAAAATAATTAATGGTGAATAGATAAAGACAATAAAGAATGCTATCCCTTTTCCAAAGGGGGAAATCTCCCTCACCACTTTATTACTAACCTGAGTTCGGGATAAGAAATAGGGAAAAATTAATAAATTTAATTGGTTTATCTCGTTCCCACGCTCCAGCGTGGGAATGCAGATTGCGTCGCTCTAGCGGCGCGTTTGCTTAGGCTGGTTAAACATTGAGGCGGATTTAACTCAATGGTTTTTATCTTAAATAAGTGATTAAAGTCCTCGCCGCTGGAACGACGCGGTAGGCATTCCCACACCAGAGCGTGGGAACGAGAATTTCTTATCCCGAACTCAGGTTATTACTAACAAAAGGCTAATCCTAAAAATCGCCTTCAGACAAACAATAACCACCAAAGGAAACCCAATGGACTACAACAATATTTTATTGGAAATTCATGATAATATCGCACTTATCAAACTAAATCGTCCTAAAGCCTTAAATGCACTCTCGCCTGAGCTAATGCAAGAACTCACGGATGTATTGGATAGATGTGAAGCAGACCCTGCGATTCATGTGATGGTATTAACAGGAAACGAAAAAGCCTTTGCCGCAGGTGCTGATATTAAGGCAATGAAAGACTTCAGCTATATGGATGCCTACAAACAAAACTTTATTACCCGTGATTGGGAACGTTTGACACGCTGCCGTAAACCTGTGATTGCTGCAGTTGCAGGTTACGCGCTAGGCGGTGGTTGTGAAGTAGCAATGATGTGCGATTTTATTATCGCCGCAGAAAATGCAAAATTCGGACAACCCGAAATTAATTTAGGTATTATCCCCGGTGCAGGCGGAACACAACGGCTCACGCGTTTGATTGGTAAATCTAAAGCCATGGAAATGTGCTTAACAGGACGCTTAATGGATGCACAAGAAGCCGAGCGGGCGGGTTTAGTCAGTCGGATTGTTCCCACTGATAAATTATTAGCCGAAGTCATGAACACCGCCGCCCAAATGGCGAAACTGTCACAACCGGTGGTCATGATGGCGAAAGAATGCGTTAATCGAGCGTATGAAAGCAGTTTAACAGAAGGATTATTATTTGAACGGCGTGTATTTCATGCAACATTTGCCCTAGAAGACCAAAAAGAAGGGATGTCCGCCTTTATAGAAAAACGCACTCCAAACTTTAATCATCAATAATTTCAAGATGATTTACGCTTAAAATGTCAGGATTGGTAATCCTCAACAGATTACCCGTCCTGATTTATTTGGCTCTATGCCACAATCCAACCACTTATATTTAATATGATGCGCCGTTCCGATTTCTACTACGATTTACCCCCACATCTTATCGCTCAAAAACCCAGCCTCACACGCACAAGTAGCCGTTTGCTCCATATAGATACACAGACGCAACGCCTAACAAACCATATTTTCAAAGATTTTCCCCACTGTTTAGAACCCAATGACCTATTGGTTTTTAACAATACTAAAGTTATTCCCGCCCGCTTATTTGGACAAAAAGCCACAGGCGGACGGGTAGAAATCTTAGTAGAACGAATTTTAGATGACCATCGGATTTTAGGACAAATGCGGGCAAGTAAACCGCCAAAACCAAACACCCCCATCTTATTAGAAGGCGGTATTACCGTTGTTGTATTGGGAAAAATTGATAACTTTTTTGAATTACGTTTTGCAGATGAACGCTCGGTTTACGACATTTTACAAGCCATAGGACACATTCCACTACCGCCCTATATAGTCCGTGACGATGACAACATAGACCAAGAACGCTATCAAACCGTTTATGCCCAAAATTTAGGCGCAGTCGCTGCACCAACAGCAGGACTACATTTTGATAAACAACTGCTTGCTGAAATCAGTGCCAAAGGAATTCAACAAACATTTGTTACACTACACGTTGGTGCTGGCACATTTTCCCCCATTAGAGAAGAAGATTTGAGCCTACATGTCATGCACAGCGAATGGGTATCCGTTTCAACAGAGGTTTGCGAACAAATACGTGCAACACGCGCACGGGGGGGACGTGTTATTGCAATAGGCACAACAGCCGTCCGTGCCTTAGAAACGGCTTCACAATCAGGTGAAATTCAACCTTATCAGGGTGAAACACGTTTATTTATCACACCGGGTTATGTGTTTAAAAGCGTTGATGCCTTACTAACCAATTTTCATTTACCCGAATCAACCCTACTCATGTTAGTGTCTGCCTTTGCAGGCACAGACCTGACATTACAAGCCTATCGCTATGCAGTACAACAACAATATCGTTTTTTCAGTTATGGCGATGCCATGTGGATTAATCATAAAGTCACTACAATTTAAATAAATCATTATCATCGCACGTACAGATTTTTCAGCATTGTAGCGTTATATACAAAACTATATAACGCCAATATAATTAACCGACAAAAAACAAGTACCACAAGTTTTTTTATATATATTTCAAACCAATAAATAAAGGCATTATTTTTGCCTATGGTTAAGATGGCTCATTCCGCTGAGGTTTTAACATGTCATCTGAACCAATGTTATCTACACTTGAAATAGATTCAACGCCTGATATTACCCGCTGTCCTTTACATGGAATTGATGGGTCTGCACTGCCTGAAGTTGTACCACCTTCTGAACACATCCTAAAAACCGTTGGGGAAGCAAGATTACGGGCATTAGTGTTTCATCATCACGCGCTTTTACTAAAAAGTCCGATTGCCTACTTATTTACACAAGAAGATGAACATTTTTGGACAGTTGTGACAAAAATTGCCGATTTTTTTGTTGAAGCCTGTGGCGGCAAAAATTACTATTCTGGCGTTTATGGTCGTCCACAACTACGCCGTCGACATATTCCTTTCATGATTGACGAAGCAGGGCGAGAGATTTGGTTAACGCTATACAAACAAGCCCTACGTGATGTAGATTTTCCAAGCTCGGTATTAGAAGCCTATTGGACATGGATAGAAGCACTTTCCATTCGCTTGGTTAATCAACGCAATAACAATATTCCAATCAAACGAGTCAGTTTTGAAAGCATTAAATCTTTTTTTGTCAGCCCCTATGCCGTACAACAAACAGATTTATCCCAAGAATTACAACTATTACCGACAGAAACCACCTTTGAAAGCATCACCACTACCGACGTGTTAAGCCAACAAGAACGAACCACATTAAGTATTTTTGGAGAAGTAAAAAAACCTTCAACTTTACACTTGATTGATTTATTTGACTTACCCACCGCAAGCATTCTTGTCCCTCCTGTTATCTGTGCTATGACCTATAAACAACTCGACACAGAACATCTGTATAAAGGCGTGTTATTAAAAAACTTATTAAACCTAGCCATTATTAAAAGTGACAAACCGTTATACCGTACACCCTTATATATTGTTGTAACGGCTTATGATGGCTATCAAAGTATTTTTTCATGGCACGAAGTTTTTAACGCAATTGCAGGCGATTCTATTCTACTGGCCTATAGCAAAAATAATCGTTTACTAGAAGACAAAGCAGGCTCTATGTGTTTACTAACAACATCAGATATTTATATTGCACCACGATTAGTTAAAGGTGTAAAAAGCATAGAAGTACGACGGATTTATGATTAAACCCCAAATTGTGCAAAATTTATCAATTTTGCACAGCTTGTAATGTAATTATAACCAGATGAAACCCATGATAAATTATCAACACAATTTCTACCCACTTCCCAATAAATCACCAACCATCGCTTAAAAATTCTCCTATTTTTTGTTGCTATGCAACGTAAATTATTCATAAATAGATGCTTGCATTGTTAGATGATATTGATAACATAATAAAGAGAAAATCACACCTATAAATAAAACTAATAAATTGCTGTACCACCATTGAAGGAGAAAAAGATCAGCTATGTCTGAGTTAGACACCTTCCCCAAACTATTAGTCAACCACGCAAAACAGCGTCCTCATAAAGTTGCAATTCGTGAAAAAGATTTTGGCATTTGGCAATCATGGACTTGGTCACAAGTTTATGAACAAGTGCGCGAATTGGTTTGTGGTTTGTCTGCTATGGGTCTGCAACAAGGCGATAAAGTTGCAATCATTGGCGATAATCGCCCGCGTTTATACTGGGCAATGATAGCGACCCAAACACTAGGCGCAATACCTGTTCCCCTCTATCAAGACGCAGCAGCCGAGGAAATGCAATATGTGCTAGAACATGCTGAAGCCCGTTTTGCTTTTGCTGAAGACCAAGAACAAGTTGACAAATTACTGGATATTAAAGACCGTTGTCCGCATTTAGAACAAATCATTTATGATGAACCACGCGGAATGCGATTTCATGAAATGTATGAAAAAGCTTTTTTACACAGCTACACACATATTCAAGAACGCGGCAAACACTATCAATTTGATAATACGGGGTTATTTTCTACTGCCGTTGAAGAAACCCAAGCCAGCAATACAGCTATTATCGTCTATACCTCAGGTACAACGGGTCGTCCTAAAGGGGTCATGTTATCGCATGACAATCTCATTATTACGGCACGTAATGCCATTGAACGTGATGGTTTAAGCGACAAAGAAGAAGTATTAGCGTACTTACCGATGGCATGGGTAGGCGATAATTTATTTTCTTATGCGCAATACTATACGGCTGGTTTTTGCGTCAACTGTCCTGAAAGTAGCGATACAGTACTCACTGATTTACGCGAATTAGGACCAACCTATTTTTTTGCTCCCCCCCGTATTTATGAAAGCCTGCTTACCCAAGTAATGATACGCATGGAAGATGCAAGTTACTTAAAACGTCAGCTCTTTCATTATTTTATGGCGTTTGCTAAACAAGTTGGTATTAACGTACTAGATGGGCAAGAAATCTCCTTAGCTGACCAACTCCGCTATAAATTGGGTAATTTCTTACTCTATGAACCGCTTAAAAACGTTTTAGGATTAAGCCGCATTCGGCTTGCCTATACGGCAGGGGAAGCAATAGGACCTGAAATTTTTCAGTTCTATCGCTCCTTAGGCATTAATGTAAAACAATTATATGGCATGACAGAAGGGTCAGTTTTTGTATGTACACAACTGAATGGACAAGTCAAACCCGATACCGTTGGCGTGCCATCGCCCCAAGTAGAAATGAAAATTTCAGACACAGGAGAAGTCGTTTTCCGTAGTCCCGGTGTTTTTCAAGGATATTTTAAAAATCCACAAGCGACAGCCGAAACTAAAGATGCAGAAGGTTGGTTTCATACAGGTGATGCAGGCTTTTTTGACGAGTCGGGACAACTCAAAATCATCGACCGCGCTAAAGATGTTGGTAAACTCACTGATGGCGCAATGTTCGCCCCTAAGTATATTGAAAACAAGCTAAAGTTTTTTCCGCATATCAAAGAAGCCGTTGCCTTTGGCGATGAGCGTGACTATGCTACCGCCTTTATTAACATTGATTTAGGCTCGGTCGGTAACTGGGCGGAACGTCGCAACCTCGCCTATACCGGTTATAACGACTTAGCAGGACAATCGGCTGTTTATGACTTGATTGAAAAATGTATCGAACAAGTTAATTTTGACCTCTCTAAAGAACCACATCTAGCGGGTTCGCAAATTAAACGCTTTTTAATCCTACACAAAGAGTTGGATGCCGATGATGGGGAGCTAACCCGCACAGGCAAAGTACGCCGTCGTCCCTTAGCAGAAAAATACGCGACCCTCATCAACGCGCTGTATTCTGAACAAGACACCATCAATGTCGAGGCGGCGGTTAAATTTGAAGACGGACGGGAAGGGATGATTCGCGCAACCGTAAAAATTCGTCACACCAAAACCTTTACCCCCGTTGCGAAAGCCAGTTAAGAGGATGCGACACTATGGCAGTTACAGGCAGAAGAGTTGGCGAAACAATTTTAAGTGTTGAAAATATTAGCTTAAGTTTTGGTGGTGTTAACGCATTAACTAATATTAGTTTTTCAGTAAAAGAACACGAGATTCTGGCTATCATTGGGCCTAATGGGGCGGGCAAAAGCTCCATGCTCAATGTTATTAACGGTGTTTATCATCCACAACAGGGCAAAATTACCTACAAAGGGCAAACACGCGCAAAAATGAAAGCACATGAAGCTGCTCAACAAGGTATCGCCCGCACCTTTCAAAATATTGCCTTATTCAAAGGGATGACGGTTCTCGACAATATTATGACGGGACGCTGTTTGAAAATGAAAAGCAATTTTCTTTGGCAAGCCCTGTATTTAGGCCCTGCCCGCCGTGAAGAAGTAGAACACCGTCGCAAAGTAGAAGAAATCATTGATTTTTTACGCATTGAATCAATTCGTAAAACCCCCGTTGGTCGCCTACCCTATGGCTTACAAAAACGGGTAGAACTCGCCCGCGCATTGGCCGCAGAACCAGAGTTATTATTACTAGATGAACCCATGGCGGGCATGAATGTAGAGGAAAAAGAAGATATGTGCCGTTTTATTCTCGATTTAAACGATGAATTCGGCACAACCGTTGTGCTTATCGAGCATGACATGGGCGTAGTTATGGATATTTCCGACAGAATCGTAGTGCTAGATTACGGGCGTAAAATTGGTGATGGCACACCCGAAGAAGTACGGACAAATCCTGAAGTCATTGAAGCCTATCTAGGTAATTCACATTGACAATAACATCAAAAATATAAAGATAAATATCGCGCAATACATAACATAATCATCTAAAAAGCGCGTATCCACCCAATAAGGAGAATGTCGATTGTGGCAGGCGAAATAGCGTTTTTCTTTGAAGTCCTCATTTCAGGTTTACTCTCGGGTGTTATGTACGCCCTCGTTGCGCTAGGATTTGTCTTAATTTACAAAGCCTCTGGTGTTCTCAATTTTGCACAAGGTGCAATGGTCTTTTTTGCAGCCTTAACTTATGTCGGCTTGCTAGAAAAAGGGTTTAGCGCGTGGTCAGCAATCGCATTAACCTTAGTTGTTATGCTCTTAGTCGCTGTTTTAACCGAGCGTCTGGTCTTACGTCCTTTAGTCAATCAACCGCCGATTACCCTTTTTATGGCAACCATTGGACTTGCCTTCTTTCTTGACGGCTTTGCCCAATTACTTTGGGGGTCTGAAGTGCGTGGGTTAGATTTAGGTATTTCCGAATCACCCGTTGAAACATTGGTAAATTACACAGGCATATACATTAGTATTTTTGACTTAGTAGCGGCGGCTATTGCAGGCACATTAGTGATTTTACTGGTTTTATTTTTTAATAAAACCCGTATTGGTCGTGCTTTGCGCGCAGTTGCGGACGACCATCAAGCAGCTTTATCGGTTGGGATTCCCCTACAACATATTTGGGTTATTGTCTGGTCAGTAGCGGGTCTTGTTGCACTGGTCACGGGATTATTATGGGGTTCTCGATTGGGCGTGCAATACAGCCTGACACAAGTCGCATTAAAAGCCCTACCTGTGCTGATTTTGGGCGGATTTACCTCTATACCCGGTGCAATTGTTGGCGGTTTAATTATTGGTGCAACTGAAAAACTTGCCGAAGTTTATCTTGGTTCTTATGTGGGTGGCGGTATTCAAGAATGGTTTCCCTACATGTTGGCCATGCTCTTCTTACTCATCCGTCCTGAAGGCTTGTTTGGTGAACGACACATAGACCGCGTATAGGAGAATTTGAAAATGTTGTACCGTGAAACAGGACAATTTAAATCCAGTTATGAACAAGATGCTGCCATTTTTCCTATTCAACAAGACCGCATCGCCCTCTATATCCTACTGGCAGTTGCATTTATCGCCGTACCTTTATTAGCAACAGAGTATTGGATGGGGTCAATTCTCACCCCCTTTTTAATTCTTGCCCTTGCCGCCATTGGGTTAAATATATTAACAGGTTATGCAGGACAACTATCGTTGGGCAGTGCTGCATTTATGGCAGTGGGCGCATTTGCCGCTTACAACTTCGCATTACGCATTCCCTCTTTACCCCTCATTGTTGATTTTATGCTAGCGGGTTTAGTCGCCGCACTGGTTGGCGTGTTATTTGGGTTGCCTAGTTTACGAATTAAAGGCTTTTATCTTGCGGTTGCAACACTTGCTGCGCAATTTTTTATCATTTGGCTATTAAATCGGGTGAGCTGGTTTTCTAACAATGATGCATCAGGGGTGATTAATGCACCTGAAATTATTATGTTTGGACATGTTTTTAGCAGCGTAACCGAACGGTATTTACTCACCTTAATCATTGTGGTTGTCATGGCATTACTCGCTAAAAACATGGTGCGGTGTAATATTGGGCGAGCATGGATGGCGATTCGAGATATGGACGTTGCCGCCGAAGTTATTGGCATTAAAATGTTACAAACCAAACTATTAGCCTTCGCCGTGAGTTCTTTTTATTGTGGTGTCGCGGGTGCATTATGGGCATTTTTATACTTACGCACATTAGATGCACAATCAGATGCGTTTTCACTGGCGGGTTCGTTTCAAATTCTTTTCATGATTATTATTGGCGGAGTAGGTAGCATTTTAGGCGCATTTTTAGGCGCAGGTTTCATTGTGCTACTCCCCATTTTCCTTAATATTCTAGCGGGCTTATTTGGGAGTAGTTTACATGCAGATATGGTGGCTCATTTAGAAGTGATGATTTTCGGCATTCTAATCATTTTTTTCTTAATTGTAGAACCACATGGTTTAGCGCGTTTATGGGTCATTGGTAAAGAAAAACTGCGTTTATGGCCGTTTCCACATTAATACCCTAGACGATTTAAAGCTGTTTTTTACACAATAACAAGGGGAATTATCCCCGCTTTTTATACCTATTGGAGGATTCACACGTTATGCGTATGCACAAAAAAATAATTGCAGGTTTATTAGCCAGCATCGTCATGAGTAGTTTCAGTCATCTTGCTTTTACCGCTGACGAACAATTTATGCCGATTCCTATTTATCGTACAGGTCCTTATGCTGCTGGCGGAATTGCCGTTTTTGGTGGTTTTATGGACTACATGGAAATGCTAAACGACCGTGATGGTGGCGTTAATGGCGTAAAACTGGTGTGGGAGGAATGCGAAACCGCATATAAAGCCGACCGTGCAATTGAATGTTATGAACGCTTGAAAAAACAAGGGTCAACTGGTGCAGCGGCTTTTAACTTTTTAGGCACACCCCAAATTTACGCCGTCATGGACAGAGCAGCCGTTGATAAAATACCTTTAGTCTCTATTGGTTATGGTCGTGCTGATACATTGGATGGCAGCGTGTTTGAATACGTATTCCCGCTAACCACCACTTATTGGAATCAATCCACCGCAAAAATCAAATTTATCGGACAACAAGAAGGCGGCATGGATAAACTAAAGGGCAAGAAAATTGCCAATGTTTATCATGACTCTGGTTATGGTAAAGAAACCATTCCCGTCCTTGAAGCGCAAGCTAAAAAATATGGTTTTATCTTAGAAAACTTCCCTGTTGCACATCCGGGATTAGAACAAAAAGCCACATGGTTACAAGTCCGTCGTATGGCACCCGATTGGGTTATTTTGCGGGGTTGGGGGGTGATGAATCCAACGGCATTAAAAGAAGCCAAACAAATTGGTTTCCCACGAGAAAAAATGGTTGGCGTATGGTGGAGCGGTTCAGAAGAAGATGTGATTCCTGCAGGTGATGCAGCAAAAGGCTTTATTGCCGCAGGCTTTCATCCAGCAGGCACTGACTACCCTGTGATTCAAGATGTTATTAAACATGTTTATGACAAGGGTAAAGGCATGGTTGATAAAAATCGGGTGGGTTCAATTTACTACAATCGCGGCATTATTCATGGCATCCTCAATGTTGAAGCCATCCGCGTTGCACAAGGCAAATTTGGCAACAAACCATTGACGGGCGAACAAATTCGTTGGGGCTTGGAAAATCTTAATTTAACAGAAGCACGGGTTAAAGAACTCGGTGCAGAAGGGTTTTTATCCCCTATGAAAACCTCATGCGCAAACCACGAAGGTGGCGGAAAAGTGCGCTTTATGCAATGGGATGGTACGAAATGGGTTAATGTTGGCGACTGGATTGAACCCGATTATGAATTAACCAACCAATTGGTGAAAGAGTCAGCGGCAAAATATGCAGCCGAAAAGGGCATTAAACCGCGTGATTGTAAAGCGGAAGATGGTAGCTCTTTATAATTTTCATACTCTGCCTGTAGATGCGAATTTATTCGCATCTACTCTATAAGCAAGCAAATCATGAACGATACCAATTCCTCTCTTTTTCTTTCGGTGAATAATATTGAAGTCATTTATGACCACGTCATTCTTGTCCTCAAAGGTGTATCACTAGATGTGCCTGAAGGCAGTATTGTTGCCTTATTAGGTGCAAACGGTGCGGGAAAAAGCACGACATTAAAAGCCATTTCTAATTTACTCGGTGTGGAACGAGGCGAAGTAACAAAAGGCTCTATTTCTTTTCATCACGAGCAAGTGGATAAACTCAACCCTGCTGAATTAGTCAAACGTGGCGTGATTCAAGTAATGGAAGGTCGTCGCTGTTTTGCACATCTAACGGTTGAAGAAAATCTGCTCACAGGTGCTTATATTCGTAACGATGGTCGCACGGCTATTCGAGACAGTTTAGAAAAAGTTTATCATTATTTTCCACGCCTTAAAGTACGCCGTCTCAGTCAAGCAGGATATACCTCTGGCGGAGAACAACAAATGGTCGCCATTGGTCGAGCATTAATGTCAAACCCCAAAATGATTTTGCTTGATGAGCCATCAATGGGGCTTGCACCACAACTGGTAGAAGAAATTTTTACGATTGTTAAAAACCTAAATCAACAAGAAAAAGTCAGCTTCTTACTGGCAGAACAAAATACAATCATTGCCCTGCGTTATGCCGATTATGGCTACATTTTAGAAAATGGGCGCGTTGTGATGGATGGTGATGCAAAAACACTGAGTGAAAATGAAGATGTCAAAGAATTCTACTTAGGCTTAAGTACCAGTGGACGCAAGAGTTTTCGTGATGTAAAACATTATCGTCGCCGTAAACGTTGGTTAGCCTAACCGCCCTCACCACTACGGAGCAAGGAATGCCATGCAACAACATCATTCCGTTTTTTATGATGATTTAGAAACCTTAGACCCGCATGTCCGCGAGTTGACATTATTTGCGAGCCTGCCACGTCAAATCCATCATGCCCAACAAAATTCTGCCAGTTTTGCCAAAATTCTTGCGGGCGTGAACAGTGCGGAAATTACCAACCGTCAAGCCCTTGCCCAACTGCCGATTACCCGCAAAAGTCATCTTATTGGCCTACAAGGAAAAAACCCACCATTTGGTGGATTAGCTGCATTATTTCCACGCCAAATGCGCCGTATTTTCGCCTCACCTGGTCCTATATATGAACCAGAAGCCCGTCGTACAGATTTCTGGCGAATGGCGCGGGCATTATACGCCGCAGGATTTCGCGGTGGGGATATTGTACATAATTGTTTATCCTACCACTTTACACCGGGAGGATGGATGTTTGACGATGGTGCGCAAGCACTAGATTGTGCTGTTTTTCCCGCAGGGACAGGACAAACGGAACAACAAGTACAAAGCATCATCGATATTCGCCCTAATGCTTATACGGGAACACCCTCGTTTTTAAAAATTATTTTAGAAAAAGCAAAAGAGATGAATGCCGATGTTTCTTGCCTACGTAAAGCCCTCGTTTCTGGTGAAGCATTGCCCAATAGTTTACGCAAAGAAATTAATGCCGTTGGCATTGATATTCACCAATGTTACGCAACGGCTGATTTAGGCATGATTGCTTATGAATCATCAGCAAGAGAAGGATTAATTTTAGACGAGGCCCTTATCTTAGAAATCGTCCGACCCGGTACGGGCGAACCAGTTGCTGAAGGCGAAATTGGCGAAGTTATTATTACCAGCCTCTGCCCAGAATACCCATTAATTCGTTTTGCAACAGGGGATTTATCAGCGGTATTGCTTGGACAAAGTCCCTGTGGGCGCACCAATGTACGGATTAAAGGTTGGTTAGGACGAGCTGACCAAACAACAAAAGTAAAAGGCATGTTTGTTCATCCTGAACAAGTAGATGCTGTTATTAAACGTCACCCCGAAGTCAACTATGCACGACTAGTGGTTGCACGCAATACCGTCAACGATATGATGACATTACAATGTGAAGTTGCAGAAAGTGCGCACAGTCCAGAACTCATTACTGCACTAGAAAACAGCTTACAAACCGTTTGTAAATTAAAGGGTAACGTTCAACTCGTTGCTGTGAATAGTTTAGCTCGGGATGGCAAAATCATTGAAGATATACGGACATATAATTAATTTTGAATAACAACAACATCACGGATAACGCCCTAAACAGGGTTATCCGTAATGTTCTTAAATATACTATTAAGAAATAAAATTTTAAAAATATCTTTTTGATTGATTAGAGCGTGTCATCAAATAGTAAAAAGTGTTATATTATAGGTATATACCCAGATATCGCCAAGGATAAAACAATGAGTCGTCGCTATGCCTTAACCGATGAACAATGGTCAAAACTAGAACCGCTACTCCCTGGGCGTAAAGGACATGTCGGGATGACGGCTAAAGATAACCGCTTGTTTATTGATGCTGTTCTATTCCGTTATCGCAGTGGCATTCCTTGGCGCGACCTCCCCGAACGCTTTGGTGATTTCCGTGTCGTCCATACCCGCTTCAGTCGTTGGTCTAAGAAAGGTGTCTGGGAACGTGTTTTCAAGATACTAAGTGCCGATGCCGATAATGAATATGCCATGATAGACAGCACAATAGTTAGAGCGCATCAACATAGTAGTGGTGGTGGCGCAGATGAAGCCATTGGACGTAGCGCAGGGGGTTTAAGTACCAAGATTAACTCCGTTGTTGACGCACTGGGCAATCCGACCCTTTTTTTTTGACTGCGGGACAGGCAAGCGACCTTGAAGGGGCTGATGCTCTTATTCCTCAGATAAAGGCAAACGCTTTATTGGCTGATAAGGCTTATGATGCTGATGAACGGGTTAGAGATGTTTTAAAACAGAAAAGCATAGAACCTGTGATTCCGTACAGGAAAAATCGTTTAAATCCACCTGATTATGATAAAGCTCTTTATAAGGCACGTTATTTAATCGAGCATTTCTTTGGTAAATTAAAGCAATATCGTGCAATAGCTACACGATATGATAAACGCGCTAGGAATTTCTTAAGTGGGGTTTATTTGGCTTCTACCTTGATTCTTTTAGCTTGAACCTTTAACCCTTCTTATTTGATGACAGGCTCTAACAATTTAATTAACACTGGCTCAGATAACGATACACCTTACGACTCTTCCCCAATAAATTGATTATGCTGCCAAACGCCCGCTTGTTGCTTACCATTCGTATAAATTAACACCCCACGCCCATCAAATTTTCCTTCTTTAAACTCACCTTCATAACGACTGCCATTCGCAAAATACAAGACACCTTTACCATTATATTTTCCCTGACGAAAACCGCCTTGATAACGGCTACCACTGGCATAAATTAACGTACCCCGCCCATGTTGTTTATCATGACGAAAATCCCCCTCATAATAGTAACCATTATCACGCTGTAAAATTCCCCGTCCATTATATTTCCCCTCCCAAAACTCACCCTCATAATGCTCACCATTAGGAAAGTGCATCACACCATAACCATGCGGTTGATTATTATATATTTCACCCTCATAGCGTTTACCATCCAAAAACAGCAAAACAGCTTTTCCTGTAGTTTCATCAAAAACACCCCGCACAAATTCACCTTCATAACAATCGCCATTAGGAAAACTTAATACCCCATTACCATGTCGTTGGTCAAGATGAAATTCCCCCTTATAACACTCACCATTTTGTTTGATTTCTATACCATTTCCCTGTCGTTGTCCCTGATAAAATTCGCCTTCATAACGGTCACCGTTAGCAAGTAACAAGATGCCATAGCCATCGGGTTGTCCGTCATACATCTCTCCCTGATAACGACTATTATTTTCTAACATCTTAAATATAAAATTATTATCTTCAGTCTGTGGGATTTTTTCTGGCTGTAGGCTTATACCGTCTCTAGTTAATATACTGTCTCTGAGCGCGTGACGAATTACTTTTTTAGGGGAGGGAATAATACGCTGATTTTCATCAAAAAGAAGACTAACCTTTATCCAACTTTGTACTGCCCAAAGGGCTAAATTTTTATCAAAACCCAAATTATCAAACAATTTTTGTGTTAAGCGTGCGACTAAAACCGTTGAAGGCGTACTCAAATTTGAATGAAAGACTTCTCGGGCAATTCCTTGTTTTAACGCATGAATCAGCACGAATATTTCACGTTGATATTCACCAACACAAGCATCACGCAACAAAGATTCTAACTGTTTAGCATTATTGCAGAGGTTTGTACCGTATTGCTGTAATAATTCACCAAGTTTTTGGCGGGGTAAGTCGTGCATGAATGGCGGGGTAATAACCTATATTGACTTATAAAACGGTTTAGCGATGCTAAATGAGAGTTTATTGTTTAGTGTGGCTTCTGTATTAGTTATCTTTAAAATTCTACACAAGATTTCAAATGGGTTCTATAGAAATCACAGCCGTCATGTAGGGTAAAAAATCAATCTTATTATAATCGTCAAAATGATGTAATTTTATTTTGCGGGGGTCTAATATCGTCCGAATCAACATTACAGAATATCCAATTCAAACAACCCATTTATTTATCGAGTTATATTTTTTGCACTATCACTTGACTGTTTAGTCAAATTTTAGGTAAACTTTTTCTTGACTACTTGGTCAATACCTAAAAGGACAGCTAACATGCCACTCATCAGAACCATCAGCCCAGAAGAAGCTACGGGTGAAATTGCTGAATTATACAAACAGATTATTGCTTTAAGAGGCAGAGTGCCCAATTCCTCCCAAGTGTGGAGTATCAGCCCAGAGCTTTATAAACAACAGCTTAGTTTTATTGATTACTACATCACGCACAAAACGCTGTCCGCCCCCTTACTGGCTAGTCTGCGTTTACTGGTTTCTAACGCAACTAACTGTCAATATTGCATCGACTTTAACACTTCGTTGTTGGTCAATATGATGGGCTGGCAAATGGATGATATTGTTGCGCTTAAACAAGCAAAGCAAAGTACGAAATTGAGCGAAAAAGAAAATAAAATGCTCGCTTTTGTTCTAAAATCAGTCAAGAATTGTAAAAAAGCAGATACCAGCGATTTAAACGAGTTAAGAGCATTAGGCTGGGATGATGCGGACATATTGGACGCGGTGCAACACGGCGCGAGAATGTCGGCTATTGATGTGATTTTGAATACGTTTGATGTGGAAAGCGATAGTTTGTAAACCGTCTGAACCGCAATTTACATGATTAAAATAGTGTTTGAATTCAGTAAATTGTGGTTCGGATTTATTTTCTTAATTCTTTATTTCTAATTCTACCAAAAGCTAATCAAGTGTAACCCCTTCTCCTTGTTGATAACCGCTTATTTCTATCAATTAATACACTCTCTTTTTTATAGGTTTCATATAGTTCATAATACCCAATAAAATAACCTGTTAGCGTTTTATTTTGTATTGGGGGGATTTATGAGTGGTAGGGATGAAATTATCAAACTACAAGAAGAAAAGTTAGTTGCTTTAGAAAAGGCGTTATTTTTAGAAACGGATGCCAGCCGAAAATTTGCATTAAAAAAACAGATTGAAGAATTAAAAAACCCTTTTGATGATAGTCACCAACATGATGACTTTCTCGCCCGTGTTGCGCAGGCTTGTAAAATGCGGGAAGGTGAGCAGGTAAAAATTAAACGGATTAATAAAGACTTTCCTTATCTTGATGTTGTAACTGAAAAAGAAGGCTTGCCATACCACTATCCCATTGGGGTTTGTGAACAATCAATAACGATTGAAGTCGTAAAAGCTTTTGAAACGCAGGTATTAGCCGAATATCGTGCAGAAAATCCCTATGTTGATTCGTATTTAATTTATCGCGGTGATTTTGCAGATAATTCATTAATCGAATATGCAAAAAAACAACGCATCCGTTTATGGCATTTTGCTGAATATCAAAATTTACTCCTCAACCTTGTGCCTTATGTGCAACGGCAAACCTTAGAATTAGCAAATAATCGTATTTATCCCCCTGCTTTATATATAGAACAGCGTGTTCAGCAGGAAAAAAACGAGACTCAAAATAAATTAGATGCCTTGTCCACCTTGCAACAATGGGTAGCCGAGCCTAATCCACGCTTTATTGTGGTATTGGGTGAGTTTGGTACAGGAAAAACATTTTTATTACGTGAGTTAGCGCGACGGATGGGGGAAACTCTAAATGCAGAAAAAAATGCACAGACGGCGTTATTACCTTTATTGCTGGAAATGCGCCAATTAGAGAAAACTAACGATTTAGATAAATTAGTCGCGCAACAGTTGGCAAAAGAAGCGGGCTATGATGCGAAAAAATTCCGCTATATGTTGGCACAAGGCAAAATTGTGCTGTTGTTTGATGGGTTTGATGAATTAGCTTTGCGGGTTTCTTATGACCGTGTGTTAGAACATTTTGAGACTTTATTAGAAGCTGCGCGGGGAGATTATGCAAAAGTAATTGTTAGCTCGCGCAAAGAGCATTTTATCAATGAAAAGCAAATAAAATTGAAATTGCTAGAAGCCGTTGAACGGGTGAGAGGACAGGAAATTTTATATTTGCAGAAGTTTGATAATGCGCAAATTGATAAATTTTTGCATAGAAAATTTGAAGATGTACAAAAAGCCCGCAGTTTTTACAGATTATTAAATGATATAAAAGATTTAATGGGCTTATCCGAAAATCCTCGAATGTTAAGTTTTATTGTGGAATTGCCTGAAGCTGATTTGCGTCAAGCTCAACAACAAGATGGCGAAATTACCGCTGCAAAAGTGTACGAAATGATATTAACCCGTTGGCTAGAAGGAGAACAAAAACGGGTTAAAACAGGTTATCACGATGATTTAAAAATTGAGCAACGTTGGCAGGCAGTAGAAAAATTAGCCTTGCATTTGTGGGAACGTACCGCTAAAACCGTAGATATCCATGAACTTGACGGTGTTACGCAACAAATCCATGAGGAACTGGGTTTGTTATTAGAGTTTGGGATTGCTAAACAACAATTGTGTTCAGGCACTTTGTTAATTCGAGACAATGAAGGGCAATTCGGTTTTATTCATCAGTCAGTCATGGAGTGGCTGGTGGCTAAAATAGCAGTGAGACAATTAAGCGAGCAAACACAAGAAACCGTTTCTCTATGGCAAAAAATTTTAACTTTAGGGAACCCCACCGTTAAAGCAATTCCTTTGTTAGAAAAACGGCAAATGTCGGCATTGATGAGCCAGTTTTTTGTAGATTTAGCAGGACATGACCAAGCCAGAAAGTGGGCAAGCAGAATCATCAAACAGCGCGGAGTTGCGTCAATAATACAAAATAATGCCGATAGCACTCTAAAACAATTAAAGAATAATCAACGTAATAGCCTTGACCGTCGCGGGCAAAATTTACGCGGACAAGATTTTTCAGGGCAAGATTTACGTTATGCTGATTTTAGTGGCGCGGATTTAACTGATGCTTTGTTTAAAAATGCAATTTTGTATCACGTTAATTTCAGCAATGCCACGCTAAAAAACGCCGATTTCACTAAAACCGATTTAAGCAACGCCAATTTTAGTGATGCGGATTTAACCGATGCCTTGTTTAAAAATGCCATTCTTCAACATGCTAATTTTAGCGATGCTACGTTAAAAAACGCCGATTTCACTAAAACCGATTTAAGCAACGCCAATTTTAGTGATGCGGATTTAACCGATGCCTTGTTTAAAAATGCCATTCTTCAACATGCTAATTTTAGCGATGCTACGTTAAAAAACGCCGATTTCACCAAAACCGATTTAAGCAACGCCAATTTTACCAATGCAATATGCGATGAGGTCAGCTTATTAGGCGCGACGGTGCATCAAGTCAATTTCTCTGCTAAATCATGGCGACGGGCAAAACTGCTATTTGTTAACCCGCCAGAATTACCCCCCTTAAATTCTCCCTTTGGTGTTGCTCTACCCTCGCCTCATCCCGATGAACTAAAACCCGAACCCATGTTTGTGACGGGTGGTATGTATCAATCTGTTTGCTTTAGTCCTGATGACTCCCTCATTGCTGTTGCTGTCAACAATGTCATTCAAATCTGGGCGGCAGACAGTGGGCAGTGTCTGCGCATCCTTGAAGGACATAAAGAAGCTGTATGGAGTGTGGCGTGGCGAGGAGACGGAGCGCAGGTGCTCAGTGGCTCGGAAGACAAAAGCGTGCGGGTGTGGGACGTGGGCAGTGGGCAGTGTCTGCGTATCCTTGCGGGGCATGAAAGTTGGGTAACGAGTGTGGCGTGGCGAGGAGACGGAGCGCAGGTGCTCAGTGGCTCGGAAGACAAAAGCGTGCGGGTGTGGGACGTGGGCAGTGGGCAGTGTCTGCGCATCCTTGCGGGGCATACGGATAGAGTATGGAGTGTGGCGTGGCGAGGAGACGGAGCGCAGGTGCTCAGTGGCTCGTCTGACTACAGCGTGCGGGTGTGGGACGTGGGCAGTGGGCAGTGTCTGCGCATCCTTGCGGGGCATGAAAGTTGGGTAACGAGTGTGGCGTGGCGAGGAGACGGAGCGCAGGTGCTCAGTGGCTCGGAAGACAAAAGCGTGCGGGTGTGGGACGTGGGCAGTGGGCAGTGTCTGCGCATCCTTGCGGGGCATGAAAGTTGGGTAACGAGTGTGGCGTGGCGAGGAGACGGAGCGCAGGTGCTCAGTGGCTCGGAAGACAAAAGCGTGCGGGTGTGGGACGTGGGCAGTGGGCAGTGTCTGCGCATCCTTGTGGGGCATACGGATAGAGTATGGAGTGTGGCGTGGCGAGGAGACGGAGCGCAGGTGCTCAGTGGCTCGTCTGACTACAGCGTGCGGGTGTGGGACGTGGGCAGTGGGCAGTTTCTGCGCATCCTGAAGGGGCATGAAAAAGCTGTAACCAGTGTGGCGTGGCGAGGAGACGGAGCGCAGGTGCTCAGTGGCTCGTCTGACAAAAGCGTGCGGGTGTGGGACGTGGGCAGTGGGCAGTTTCTGCGCATCCTGAAGGGGCATGAAAAAGCTGTAACCAGTGTGGCGTGGCGAGGAGGCGGAGCGCAGGTGCTCAGTGGCTCTTGGGACAACAGCGTGCGGGTGTGGGACGTGGGCAGTGGGCAGTGTCTGCACATCCTTGCGGGGCATACAAGAGAAGTAATGAGTGTGGCGTGGCGAGGAGACGGAGCGCAGGTGCTCAGTGGCTCGTCTGACAAAAGCGTGCGGGTGTGGGACGTGGGCAGTGGACAGTGTCTGCGCATCCTTGCGGGGCATGAAAGCAGTGTAAATAATGTGGCGTGGCGAGGAGACGGAGCGCAGGTGCTCAGTGGCTCGTCTGACAAAAGCGTGCGGGTGTGGGACGTGGGCAGTGGGCAGTGTCTGCGCATCCTGAAGGGGCATACGGATACTGTATGGAGTGTGGCGTGGCGAGGAGACGGTGCGCAGGTGCTCAGTGGCTCAGAAGACAACAGCGTGCGGGTATGGGACGTGAGCAGTGGGCGGTGTCTGCGCATCCTTGCGGGGCATGAAAGTTGGGTAACGAGTGTGGCGTGGCGAGGAGACGGAGCGCAGGTGCTCAGTGGCTCGTCTGACAAAAGCGTGCGGGTGTGGGACGTAGGCAGTGGGCAGTGTCTGCGCATCCTTTGGCATGAAAGAGAAATAACCAGTGTGGCATGGCGCAATGATGATAAGCAGATTATCAGTGGTTCAGAAGACGGCACAATTCGCTTGTGGGATGCGGAAACAGGGGAGTGTTTAGCGGTGTTTATTGGTTTGCCTGATGGGTGGGTAAGTTATTCGCCGAAAACAGGGCGTTATAATTACAGTGGCAATGTACAAGGTTTATTTTGGTATGCTGTGGGCTTATGCCGTTTTGAATTAAGTGAATTAGACGAGTTTATGCCTGAGTTGCGACTTAAAGCGGGGGAAAAGTTATTTTAATTATCGGACACCAAAACGCTCAAAATTAACGAACAAGCAGAATTTAAAACCCTGCTATCCAGTGTAAGGTGCGTCAGCATTACGTAACGCACCGCTAATTTAAATCATTTTTTAAAAAATAACCCTTTGTATTACAACTATTAAAATGCGCTTTTCACTATTCCACCCTCTACTCGCAACGCCGCGCCCGTGGTGGCAGAAGCCAATGGGCTAACAACATAAGCGACTAAGGATGCAACTTCTTCAGGTGTTGCAAATCGTTTGATTAATGAGGTAGGGCGCATTTTTTGGAAAAATACCTGTTCAAACTCAGAAAAAGACATGTTTTCTTGTTCTGCTAACTTGCCTATAAAATCGTCAACCCCGCGTGATTTTGTCGGACCGGGTAAAATACTATTAACGGTAATTTGAGTGCCTGCCAATGATTCTGCTAAACCGCGTGCGACGGCTATTTGTGCGGTTTTGCTCATGCCGTAATGCACCATTTCTGCGGGAATTTGAAGCGCGCTTTCGCTAGAAATAAAGACAATTCTGCCCCAATTTTGTTGTTTCATCCCAGAGAGATATAAACGACTTAAGCGGACACCACTTAATACATTCACGTCAAAAAAACGTTGCCAATCGGCATCGCTAATCTCTTCAAATGGTACGGCTTCAAAAATACCTAAATTATTGACTAGTATGTCAACTTTTGGATATTGTTGTAGCAGTTGTTGTGCAACTTCCGCGCTAGAAAGGTCGCCCGCAAAACCCAATAATTTGCCTGACACAGTGGGGGCAATTTCGGCAATTGCTTTTTCTACTGCCGCTTGGGTACGTCCATTGAGGATAACCGTTGCACCCTCAGCCGCAATTGTCGCCGCAATGGCGCGACCAATGCCCGCCGTGCTACCTGTTACTAGGGCGATTTTGTCTTTTAGTTGTAAATCCATGTTTGTTTCCTGTTAGGTATTTATTCAACCATCGGTTGGTATTTAATTGATGCATAGAAATTATTTATCAATTGGGATGGATTAAAGAAGTGTGATTTCTTTTTTTGGGGAATGTTATTTAAACAAGACTGGTAACTCGGGCGTTCTATGTTTATATTTACAGTATCCAATTGATGATTTATCTTGCTTGTTAGAAAACTATGTCTAATCCCTTTAAATTACAAACAACTTATACCCCTAGCGGTGACCAGCCAACGGCAATTCGCCAGTTAATTGCAGGATTGCAACAGGCGCATCGACATCAGGTGTTACTCGGTGTGACGGGGTCGGGTAAGACGTTTACGGTTGCTAATGTTATTCAATCTTTACAGCGTCCTACTTTGATTCTTGCTCCTAATAAAACGCTTGCTGCTCAGTTGTATAGCGAAATGCGCGATTTTTTTCCGCATAACGCGGTTGAGTATTTTGTGTCTTATTATGATTATTATCAGCCTGAGGCTTATGTGCCGTCTTCTGATACTTATATTGAGAAAGATGCGTCTATTAATGAACACATTGAGCAAATGCGTTTATCCGCAACTAAGGCGATGTTAGAGCGACCTGATGCGATTATCGTTGCGTCTGTATCGGCTATTTATGGGTTAGGTGACCCAGAATGGTATATGCAGATGGTTTTACATTTGATTCAGGGAGAAAAAGCTGAACAGCGGTTTATTTTGCGACGTTTGACGGAATTGCAATATACGCGTAATGACATGGTGTTAGAGCGGGGAATGTATCGTGTGCGTGGGGATATTATTGATATTTATCCTGCGGAATCGGAGCGCGATGCTATCCGTGTAGAGTTGTTTGATGATGAAGTAGAACGTTTAAGTTATTTTGACCCATTGACGGGTAAAGTTTCGCGGCTAGTCTCACGGTTGACGATTTATCCTAAAACGCATTATGTGACACCGCGCCACGTGTTGCTTGAGGCGATTGATAAGATAAAAGCGGAGTTAAAAGAACGCTTAATATTTTTACGGGATAAGGGAAAATTAGTAGAGGCGCAACGTTTAGAACAGCGAACAATTTATG
This sequence comes from Beggiatoa leptomitoformis, assembly GCF_001305575.3. Taxonomy (NCBI): domain Bacteria; kingdom Pseudomonadati; phylum Pseudomonadota; class Gammaproteobacteria; order Thiotrichales; family Thiotrichaceae; genus Beggiatoa; species Beggiatoa leptomitoformis. The sequence continues at coordinate 2,977,159 of NZ_CP012373.2, read as the reverse complement.
ATTTAGAAATGATTATTGAGCTAGGTTATTGTTCGGGTATAGAAAATTATTCGCGCTATTTGTCGCAGCGTGATATCGGCGAACCGCCACCCACTTTGTTTGATTATTTGCCAGAAAATGGTTTGTTAATCATTGATGAAAGTCATGTGACTGTGCCACAAATTGGTGGTATGTATCGGGGCGACCGCGCACGAAAAGAAACTTTAGTTGAATATGGTTTTCGCTTGCCTTCAGCGTTAGATAATCGCCCTTTAAGATTTGAGGAATTTGAGAAACTTGCACCACAGACTATTTATGTGTCCGCTACGCCTAGCCAATATGAGCTAGAACATGCGCAACAAGTGGTTGAGCAAGTGGTGCGTCCAACGGGGTTGATTGACCCATTGGTTGAGGTGCGTCCTGTTGCGATTCAGGTGGATGATATTTTATCCGAGATTAAACAGCGGGTTGTTGTGCAAGAACGGGTGTTGATTACGACGTTAACCAAGCGGATGGCGGAGGATTTAACGGATTATTTAGCCGATAATGGCGTGAAAGTACGGTATTTACATTCGGATATAGAAACCGTAGAGCGGGTTGAAATTATTCGTGATTTGCGTTTAGGAGTGTTTGATGTTTTAGTGGGTATCAATTTATTGCGCGAAGGCTTGGATATGCCCGAAGTGTCTTTAGTCGCTATTTTTGACGCGGATAAAGAGGGATTTTTACGTTCAGATAAGTCATTAATTCAAACTGTTGGACGTGCCGCACGGCATTTGAATGGGAAAGCCATTTTATACGCGGATAAAATCACAGGTTCTATGCAGCGCGCAATGGCAGAAATGGACAGACGACGTGCGAAGCAGCTTGAACATAATCAGGAAAATGGCATAACACCCCGTCAGGTAGATAAGGCGATTCGAGATATTATCGATGGTGTACATGCCGCAATACCAACGGCAGATAATAACGCACGGGGATATTCTATTGCTGAAGAAACCAGTGCTTATTTACGCCTAACACCCGCACAGATTACCAAGCAGATTAAGCAGTTACAAAAGGAAATGTATAAACAGGCGGAAAATCTGGCCTTCGAACAGGCTGCAGCAATTCGTGACCAGATTAAACAGTTACAACGCAGTCAGATTGAATTGTAACCGCAGTGCTTGTCTATCTTTCATGCTGCTTTAAGATAGCTATCATCGCTTAAAGCAGTATCATCCGTGTTTTTCTTATTTATATTCTGATAATTACAACAGATTTAACAAAATCGTCATTTTCACTCGCTAGAATAGTTGCACGTCAAATTAAAAGAAGTAATTAGTTGATAAAAAACATCTTCTTTCTCTGGAATCTGTGCAATGTTATATTTACTCGGTTTTATCATGGTGACTGTAGCGGGTTTTTACGGATTTTTGTTTTTCAATCAACAATCTCGCTATCAGAAAATCAGCATTCTGCAAAAAGATATTATTAAGCAATATCAGCCAACTTTTTCTTATCCTACTGAAGCCTTACCTTCTTTTGAACAACGTGTTGCGCAAATTCCTTGTTTTTTACCCGATTCGTTGTTTAATCAATTGCGTGATGTAGCTATTCGTTCACTTTATACCGAGCGTTCTTATTTACCGACGCATAAAAAAGGTGGCACGGTCTCGTATGAAGCCTTACACCAGTTAGCCCCTGAATTAGTTGCTTTTTATCATTCCCCGCTGTTGCAACATATTTGTTCGGCATTAGTGGGTGATTTTGTCGTTCCTACGCCTTTAAATGACCAGAGTTCTTGCTCTTTATTGGTTTATGAGCAGGTTGGCGACCATATTAATTGGCACTATGACCATAATTTTTATACGGGTAAACATTTTACGGTTTTACTGTCTTTGGTAAATGAAAATTATATAAAAAAGGAGTTATCTTCCGCGCAATTATGGATTAAACAGCAGGAGCAGGCGATAATGATTCCAACGCCGCCTAATACTTTGGTGATTTTTGAGGGGGCGACGGTATTACACAAAGCAACAAAATTGGCTGAAAATGAACGGCGCGTTTTGTTAAGCATGACGTTTTGTACAAATCCTCACGCGCCGGTGTTAAAAAGCGTTGTGCGACGGATAAAGGACACGGCATTTTTTGGTATTCGCGCTTTGTGGACGTAATTTATTGTATTGGTAGGGTAAAATTGTTAGTGCCGCGTAGGTAATTATCGTAAGGTGATGATTGCTTGAAAAAACGCTACCATTGAGACAGTTAATAGTAGCGTTGTAATAGCTGTTTGCAGTCGGCGGATGTTCGTGGCTGATTGTATAACAAGGTTTTTACGGGGCAATGACAATTTTATGAAGCAAGAATGACGATTGCATTCTGTTTTAATAATCAGGTTGTTGACCACATGCTATTTTTGTTTCTTTCTTGCAGTGCGTTAAACTTGCAACATCGCCACTATTTTTTGTTTCTTCCTGCTCGGACACAGAATTATGTTATTGCACCATTTATTACGCTTGAGTGTTTTAGTATTTCTACTTTTTTCCACCGTTGTTTATGCTCAATATAATGAGCATCGTTTCCCCAGCCCCTTCCTGATTGACACACCAATACAAGATAATGATAAACCTATAGAAATTAAGGCAGATATTATCATTGTCAATGCTGCATTAAGCTCTACGCAAGCCATCCATTTATTAGCAAAACAAAAATTAGTGATTAATGCACCTTTACGTAGTCCTGCTATTTATTTGCAATCGGAACAAATTTTAGAAATTAATAGCGAAATTAATGCAACGACTTCTGTCGCATTGGGCGGAACAATTCAAGTTTTATCGCAATATATTGATGTTTCTGAATTTGCCTTGTTGGATGCGTCGGGATTTATGCAGGGTGGAAGTATTTTGATTGGCGGTGATTTTAAGGGTTTGGGCAAATTAAACACGGCACAGCAAACCCATGTTCATCCCGCCGCTAGAATTCGGAATAATGGTGCAGAACAAGGGGGAAAGGTCATTATTTGGTCGGATAATATCACGCAGTTTGCGGGCAGTATTCAGGCAATTGGTGATAAACAAGGCGGGTTTGTTGAAGTCTCTAGTCAGGATAAATTGACCTTTCAAGGAAATATTGATGTTAGTGCGTTATCTGCGACAGGTCAGCAAGGAACACTTTTATTAGACCCCACTGATTTAACGATTGGTTCTGTTGATTCGCCAGCGGGAACACTGGCAGATAATAAAATCCTATTCGCGGATACGCCAACTACGATGACTATCAGCGCGACAACACTGGGTAGTTTATCTGGCACAATTATTTTACAAGCATCAAATAATATTATTTTTAATCAGGCAGTTAATTTTACTAATCCCAATACTGTTTTGCAGGTTGAAGCGGGTAATGAAATTCGTCTCAATAATCCCATTAGCACGAGTAGCAGTGTTGCTGTTACGTTTACGGCGGGTATGGGGATTCTTGGGGATAGTCACATTACCACGAAAGGCGGCGCGATTAAGCTCACTAGTGAAAATGGCAATATTTCATTAGGCAATTTAGATAGTTCTACCGATAGTTCGACGGTTTTAGCAAACGCAGGTGATATTAGTATTCTTGCAAGTAATGGCAGTGTTACGTTGGCTAATCTATTTGCGGATAGCTCTTTTAGCAGTGGTGTTGCTGGAAATGGGGGGAACATTACGCTAGAAGCGAATAATGATGTTACGGTTGACATACTAAGCGGACAAATAAATAGCGCATCGGTTTGCAATACGTCTTGTTCAACAGTGGGTATGGGGGGAAATGTTCGCATTGTTACGACGGCAGGAAATTTAAGTTTACCTGATGTTGTTAGTCGTTCTTTTGTCGTGGGTTCAACTATAAGCGTAAATAAAGCGGGCGATATTACCTTAGAGGCTTTTAGTCATAACATAAGCGCGGGCAATATTGATGCGACTTCGCGAACAACCTCGACTGGGTCTGCGAATGAGGGAGGTAACGTTGTTATCAATGTCGGTGGAAATGTATTAGCGGGGTATATTACAACCTCTTCTCTTTCATCCACAAATACCCAGCAAGCGGGGAATGTCACGATAAATGCGCTCAGTGGCGCGGTGTCGCTGTCTAGTATTGAAGCACAAAGTGCTATGGGTACAGGCATTGGGGGTGAAATTCAAGTTATTGTAAAAAGCTTAGCTATTTCAGGTTCTACTACAAATCCTGTATTGAGTATTGATGCAACGGGTGGGGCAAGTTCTGGGGTTGTACAAATTACGCTTAAAGATAAACCGTTTATTGTGGGTGATGGCAGTGTCAATGGTACTTATCGAGATATTAAATCAGGGCTTGATTTGATTGATAATTCAGTCCCTCCTAATAATTTTTCTGTGTCTTATAACATCGGCAATATTTTTATTAATTTTGAGTCCATTGTAACGACTGCGGCGGATAGTGGTGTGGGGTCTTTACGCCAAGCCATTTTGGATACGAATGCAACTGCTGGTAAAGATTTAATTTCTTTTAATATTTCTCCAACCACGAATTGTCCTCATACCATTGCGCTAACGGCTTCGTTACCCGCGATTTCAGACCCTCTTATCATTGATGGCTACGCGCAACCAAGTGCAACGGAAAATACGCTTACCACAGGGAATAACGCGAATTTATGCGTGGTATTAGAGGGGTCGGGGATTGTTGGCCCGAGTGATGGACTGAGTTTTTCACCCAGTGCAACGGGAAGTCTGGTTCAAGGCTTGGTGATTAATAATTTTAATACGGCAGGCATTAGTAGCCTTGCTGACTATCTTGATATACAAGGTAATTTTATCGGGATTAATCAAGCAGGCACGGCGGCTGCACCAAATGGTAAGGGTATTTCTCTGGATGCTAATTATATCGACATCGGGGGCGCATATCCTGCCTCAAGCAATATTATTTCTGGCAATACAAACGATGGTATTTATTTAATTAGCCGAAAATTTTTTAATATTCAAGGTAATTATATTGGCACAGATAGAAGTGTTACCAATGCTGTTGCAAATGGCGGAAATGGCATTGTTTTATCTAGTGTTAAAAACTTTTTAATTGGTGGTAATTATCCTTCCGCAGGCAATGTCATTGCGGGTAATGGTGGATTGGCGATTCTGTCAGAAGTGACGACCAATACGGGTATAATTCAATATAATCAAATTGGTACTAGCACTATTGCGAATGGTGCAGCGATTCAGTTAAATGCTCAAGGGTTTGTCACGGTCACAGATAACATTATCCAAAACAATAATAGTGATGGAATTAATATTGCCGATAGTGACAATAATATTGTTTATAATGATATTTTTAATAATGCCGATTTTGGGATTGTTCTGCAAACCAGTGCGAATAATAACTTACTATCGGAAAATCAAATTTATGCGAATGGCGGATTAGGGATTGATTTATCGAGTGATGGCGTAAGTCCAAACGATAGCCCTGAAATACCTGTTGTCGGTGGAAATCAACTCCAAAACTATCCTGTTTTAACCCTCGCAGATGGGTCTAATATCAGTGGAACATTAACTAGTTATGCAAGCGAAAGTTTTACCTTGGAATTTTTTGCCAGTAGCACCGCCGATGGAACAGGCTATGGTGAAGGTGAAGTTTTTTTAGGTTCAACGACCGCCACGACAGATGCCAGTGGTAATGCAAGTTTTAGCTTTCCTTATACATCACAAGGGAGTAAGCCATTTATTACCGCGACAGCAACCCGTAGCAATAATAATACGTCGGAATTTTCTCAGGCAATTTCCGAATGTAGCTTTAGCGATATTAATCTAACCAGTGCTGCTGACAGTGGCGCAGGTTCATTACGCAATGCAGTCAGCACGATTTGTCCTAATTACACCATCTTTTTAAATGGTAATAATCCTGTCTTAAGCAGCGAGATAGTGATTGATAAGGTCTTAAAAATTCAAGGGGCTGGCATAATTAGCGGTGGCAATATAACCCGACTTTTTCAGGTCACAACAAACGGGGAATTAACTTTAGAAAATCTTAAATTAATTCAAGGTTCTGTTGCTGGTGATGGCGGGGCAATTAATAATGCAAATCTTACAAATTTAAAAGGCGTAACGCTCAGTAATAACACCAGCATATCAGGCTTAGGGGGAGCAGTTTGGACTTGTTCTACTTGCACGTTAAACGTGTTAGACAGTGTTTTTAATAATAATAATGCGACAGGTGTTTTTTATGGTGGGGCGATTTATGCGGATGGATTAAGTAACATCGCTAACAGTACCTTTGCACAAAATAGTGCAGAAAAAGGCGGGGCGATTTATGTACCTGCCAGTGCGACATTGAACGCCAGTAATAACACCATCAGCACAAACACAACGACTGTTAATGGTGGGGGAATTTATAACAGTGGGGGAAATGTGAATTTACGTAATACCCTCATCGCAGATAACAGTAGTAGCGGTACAAGCCCTGATGTATTTGGCGTATTCAATAGCAGTGATAACAATTTAATTCAAACGATTACAGGTAGTAGTGGGTGGATAGCCAATGATATAACCGGCAATGCGGCTACGCTGGGTACACTTTCAGGTTCACCGTTACGTCTGCCTTTATTAGCAGGTAGCCTCGCGATTAATGCAGGAAATCCTAGCAGTTGTACGTTTATCAGTACAGGAACTAATCCGCTTTTTACCAACAGCGCAACGATTAATACAGACCAAGTTGGCACAACGCGCCCACAAGTATCAACGCCCGCACTTGCTGCTCGGTGTGACATTGGTTCGTTTGAATTTAATGGCACATTCTGCCAAGCACAATCCCAGATTTCTGAAACAGAATGTTTAGTGCTTTTAGATATTTATGCCAATAATAACGGTGCAGGTTGGATAGATAGCGCGACAAATAACTGGGGAGCAACACTAACCCCTTGCACAACATGGACGGGGGTAACGTGTAGTGCTGGCAAAGTTATTAGTATTATTCGTAATGCACAGAATTTAACAGGGACAATTCCAACGCTTAGTAGTTTAACAGCCTTAACCAAATTAGATTTGGGTAGCAATACGTTAACTGGCAGTATCCCAACAACCTTACCGAATACATTACAAGATTTGTTGCTATCGCATAATAGCTTATCGGGGACAATTCCAAGTTTACCTACAGGCTTGATAAGTTTAAATGTGAGTGATAATCAGCTAATTGGTACAGTCCCTGCTTTACCCAGTGGCTTGCTCACGCTTAATCTGGGTGTCAATCAACTCACCGCGTTGACACTACCCTTGCCAAGCCTTACTACTTTGATTATCAATGATAATAAGTTTTCAGGCACCGTCCCGACGCTACCTAACAGTTTGGTTACTTTTTATGCACAAGGGAATGCTTTTGCTGGTATATTTCCAAGCATTGCGGGATTAACTGCCTTAACAGCATTGGATATTGGTTATAACGCGATTGTGGCAACCCAAGCGGGTGAACAAGCGTTAGTGGAAAGTAAACAAACAGGCTGGGGAAATACGCAAACAGTTCCGCCGCAAAATCTAACCGCAACCGCGTTATCAAGCACAGAAATCAAGCTGACATGGACAGCAATCCCCTACATAGCAGATGGCGGTGGTTATAAAATTTACTACTCGACATTGCCCATCGCAGGCGGTGGCAGTTATATACAAATTGCGACAACCGCAGATAAAACCACAAATAGTTTTATCGTTACAGGGTTAACGCCTGCAACCAGTTATTACTTCGCCTTAGTAACAGCAACGCCAATACATGCCAATAATATTAATAGCTTACTTAGTGGGTATAGTACAGAAGCGTCCGCAACTACCCTCTCGGTTGCTGTTACAAATGCACGTTATGCTTCTATGCCGATTGTGAACAGTTTGATTGATTTCGGCACGGTTGATATTGGTGGCACGCTGACAACGGATATTGTGATTAGTGAAGTTGGTGATGCTATGTTATCTGTTGATTTTTCAGGGCTTACGGGTGCGAATGCAAGTGATTTTAGTCTTGTTTCTCCCGTTTTTCCGTTTACTATTGCTGACGGTGCTGCTCCGCAAACTGTCACGATAAAATGTACGCCTAGCACGGCGGGAATAAAAAACGCAACGTTGACCTTAATCAGCAATGATACTTCTCTGCCTAGCCCTGTTTATACCTTGCAATGTGTGGGAAATGCACCTGTTGTGAGTACGCCTGTTTATAGCAGTACACCGCTCCCAAATAGCGTTATTCAATTTGGTACACAATTAATTGGTACAACGGCTGTGCAAACATTCAGCATTGCTGAAGCAGGTAATGCGGATTTAGTTTTAAATAGCTATACGTTGACGGGTGTAAATGCCAGCGATTTTAGCCTAGTCAATCCAACTTTTCCGCTAACGCTGATTGATGGCAGCCCTACACAAAACGTAACGTTACACTGTCAGCCGTCTGCTGATGGTCTGCGTGAAGCCGTTTTAACATTCTTAACCAATGACCTAACCCAACCAACACCCAGCTACACATTACATTGCACTGGTTCAACAACCCCTGTTGCAGGCTATAGCTCGTTGCCGTTAGTGGGGAATGTTATTAATGTTGGAAGCGTCCTGCTTGGAAAAACAACCAGTAGTCATTTAACTATTAGCGAAATAGGGACAGCAACCTTAACAGTCAGCACTGCCACAATAACCGGTGTGGATAGCAATGTTTTTTCCATAGAGACCCTAAATTTACCGTTAAATATTGCAGATGGTGCATCTGCACAATCGTTGATGATGAGTTGCACGCCTGAAAGTATTGGCGAAAAAACAGCAACGTTAAGTCTTAATACAAATGACCCAACCCAAACAACGGTTAGTTACCCCTTAACTTGCACAGGGCTTGCGCCTACGCAGACGAATCAAGCCCCTAGCGATATTTTCTTATCCTCAAATAGCGTTATGGAATCGCAACCCGCAAGCACAGCCGTTGGTAATCTCAGCACGCTTGATGCGGATAGTGACGATACGCATAGCTATCGCTTATTAGACAATGCGAATGGTTTATTTACCCTGATAGGCAATACGCTATATACCACTACCGTTTTAAGCGCGAGCAATACGCCCAGTCTTACCATCCGCGTAATCAGCACAGACAGTGGGGGTTTATCTGTTACGAAAACCTTTGTTATCAGTGTAACCGCTAAAGTTATTGTTGATGATACACCGACAATGCAAGGCGAAATCGTTACGGGGAGCGGCGCACGTGGTAACAATCTGATTGTTGATGCCCCTGAAAATCTTGTTCTCACAGGACGTTTACTTGTTCCACCAGCCCTTATTGGGCAATTAGCTGATATTTTAGTCGTCTATAGTTGGCATGACATCACGAATACCTTGCAACACAGTGTAAGCATTAATCTTGCGCAAAATACGCCTTTACAAGCAGATACTCAGTGGCAATTATTTGCAGGAAATCTGGCTTTTTTAACAGGTTACTACGATGTTGAATTTGGTTATCGTCTGAACAATCAAGCAGTTAAAACGCGGATTATTCAACTACAAGTAAATACCAATCGCGCCCCTACTGCAATTCAACTGAGTAATACACAAGTAGAAGAGTTTAGCGTTCCAAATCAAGTGATTGGTGTATTAAGTAGTCATGACCTTGATAAAGAAGACCATTTTCATTACAGCTTGTTAGATACAGTAGATGGACGCTTTGCAATTGAGGGAAATCAATTGGTTGTGAAAAATGGGGCATTAATTAATTATAGCCAACAACAAACCCATCAAATTACGATACGCAGTACGGATGTAGCAGGAGCGTCCTACGAACAAAGCTTCATTTTATCCGTAGAAGATTTACAGTTACCTGCTGATGCGGTGGTGATTACCCATAATAATGTGTTAGAAAACAGTGTTAATGGCGTACCTGTTGGTCGTCTGCTCACCCATCAGCATGAAGGAGAACAGTATCGTTATACCTTGCTAAATGATGCAAATGGCGTATTTATGCTGGTGAATGATGTACTCTATGTTGCCGATAGCGAAGCCCTAGATTATGAAAGTACGGTACGAGAATTCACGCTTAAAGTACGCAGTGAGTCTTTAAAAACCGACGAAACCTTAGAAGCCAATATAACGCTTTATGTGCAAAATATGATTGATGCACAAACGATTGGACAACTATGGGCGGGTGTAGAAACAACAACCGCTATCGCCTCACCGATTAAAAATACGGATGTGATAAGCGTTACCCTGCAAACCGTGATAGACCGCACGCATAGAGGACAAGCAGGTGATTACTTTATTGCCGCCTTCCTCATTCATCCTGATGGTATCGTGACAACCGATTACTTACTCACACCAACAGGATGGAAAGGATGGGATGGACGATTGAGCAACCTAGAAGGAACACCAAAAGCAAACTTTGCGACTTACTACAAAGATATTATTTGGCAAGGCGCGTTAACAGGCTTTGTTGGTTACGTTGCAATTTATTCAGGTTATCGCGTGGCGAATAGTGACGCATTAGTCGTCGGTAAACCCATGGTTTTCAAGGTAGAAAACTAAGAGGTAAATTAAGCATAAAGACCTAGTCCGTTTTAAAAATTGACTAGGTCTGCGTTTTATTGTTCAGACAATAAGGGATAACATCACGTCAAGCCGTGATATCCGCGTTATGTGCCACCGTTGCAAACGCTCTAATCCATGAGCTTTGAGTTTAACAAAAATGTGCATTTTTAACTGATTACCCTAGAAAGCAACTGCATGATGTTTACGTTGACCCATTCCAAACCCTATAAAATATTTAATCAATCGTGTTATGGCTTATCTGTGTTAGACGACAACACCATAGACGCGCTTATTACCGACCCACCGTATGGTATTTCATACCAAAATCATTATTGGGACAAGGATTTACCTGATAAACAAATTTGGGCAGATACTTTAAGGGTGTTAAAACAGGGGGCATTTGGTTTGGTGTTTTCTTCCGTTCGGCTGATGCACCGTTTAATGGTGGATTTAGAAGATAATGGCTTTATTATCAAAGATGTGATTTTTTGGGGTTATTTGAATGGTATGCCCAAAAGTCGGGATGTTGCGTTAGATATTGATAAAGAATTGGGGGTAGAAAGCCATGTCGTGGGGGAGTATGACTATGTACAAGGCTATAAAAAAGGGGGCGCGGAGAATTATTATGCAACCAAGAAAAAACTAAAACGCACGCCTTGCTCTACCTTAGGGATGAAATATAAAGGGGCGGGCTTGGGTATAAAACCTGCCTATGAACCCATTATTTTGGTACAAAAACCCTTAGAAATAGGCTTAACGGTTGCAAAAAATGTCGTTAAGTATGGGACGGGCGTATTAAATTTGGAGCAAACCCGAATTCCTTATGCGCAAGGGGAAGGCAAAGTAGGACACAATCCTCATCCACAAGGGCGCGTAACGGCTAATATTTTACGGGTTGAAGAATGGGGCGATGGTTATGATAAGTTTTTTGTCGTGCCAAAAGTCCGTCAATCCGTGGACACGTTTAATAAACACCCAACCGTAAAACCCATAGAATTGATGCACCATCTAGTTAATTTAGTCAGTTTTGACGGGCAACTTATCTTAGACCCTTTTATGGGCAGTGGTAGCACAGGCGTTGCGAGTGTGCAGTTAAAACGTCGCTTTGTGGGATTTGAACTAGACAATGACTATTTTAAAATATGTCAAAAACGGTTGCGCGTTTCAAAGCCGTCGCTTTGAAGACGCATTGTCTAAATCAGCACCTTTTCTCAGGAGGGCGTTATTATTGATAAATTCTGATTCAGACAATTCACTGGGTATGAATAAGCGTTATGCTGCCGTAATATTTTTATGGGTGACACACAAGCAAGTGCGATTATAGCCCTGAATTTGGGCGGTATGTAACGCGCTGTCGGCATCAGAAATTAAGGTTGCTAACGTGGTTTCTGCAACGCCTTCAGAAGACGTTAAACCCACGCTAACGGTAATATCAATACTTTCTGGCTTTAATTCCAGCATTTTTAAGCGCAAATTTTCCGCAATAACTTTTCCTTTATCCAGCCCCGCATTTGGAATAAGTGCGGTAAATTTTTTACCCGCAAAGCGCACAAGCATCACGTCATCAGCGAAATAACTTAGTAAAAACCGTCCAATAACGTGCAAAATATGGTCGCCAATAATATGACCTTGTACGTCGTTAATGATTTCAAAATGGTCTATATCTATCATCATTAAACATATTTGCTTATGTTGATGAATAAACGCAGGCCCCTCATCCATCAAAAAACGTTTATTGCGTACCCCCGTTAAACTATCGGTCGTTGCCAATTGATACATGTCTTTAGAATACCGTTTAAGCACATTGTATTGATGTTTAACCAACAGCAGGGATTTTAAACGGGCAATTAAAACCTCTTCAATCACAGGTTTGGTAATAAAATCATTTGCGCCTGCATGAAAGATTTCCGCCTGACATTTTTGATTATCTTCAATCGTAATAACTAATAAAGGCATTTCTTGGCGGGAATAGTGCAGTTGTGTACGTATTGCGTAGAGTAAATCCCCCCCCGTCATTTGCCCTTCTAAAAAGAAGTCGGTAAAGACGATATCGTATTGTTCAACATCGGGTGAATCGGGTGAATTTTGTGCCTTTTTTAACAGGCGTAAGGCATCTTCACCACTGGTGACATGGGTAATGTATAAGCCATGTTTTTCCATGAGGGTAATGGTACTTTGCGCAGTACTGGGGCTGTCTTCTATGTACAACACGCGCCCAACTAACCCCGCATGACGTTGACAAACATCTTTAATAAATTCTACTAATCTTTTATAACCTAATGATTTATTAAAGTAGTCTGTTACCCCTGCTGAAAATCCTTCGCGCAATAAACGTGTATCCGCATCACTAGAGACCACAATGACAGGGGTTAAGTGTTGCTTATCACTTTTGCGGACTTCATGACATAAATCTAAACCGTCTAATCCGGGTAAGAGCAAAGCTGTCGTGATTAAATCAAATTTCTCACGATGCAAATATTCTAGGGCTTCTTCAGCACTGCCAGAAGTAACAATATACGCATCGGGCATTTCTTTTTGTAAAATATGAGAAATAATTGACCGCGCCACTTCTGAACGGTCAACAATCATGATGCGACTGGTTCTTTCAGGGTATAAAATGGTCATTAGAGGATGCCGTGAGTCATAGAAATTAAAAGGAAAATATTATTATACGTTTTAGTTGGTAACCATTTTCTTAAATCTGTACTAATCACTTAGTCGCATAATTATTATGAGGGGGTAAATTATGATATTCCATTGAGTATGTCAAAATAAATTCTAATATTTTGATTTAAATAAGATAAAAATGTGTGTGTAAACTGGATAAATATAGATATTTAGTTGTATTCATAAAATAAATGGTTGAAATATGCGTAAAGAATACGCAGTATAAAAGTGTTGCGTTTTAGTAACAGCCGTAACAGAACTGTTTTTTCACCTGTACCGTTCAGTTAATCACAAGGAATTTTCATGAAAGTACGACAATTATTAGCAGTTGGGGCGGCGTTTGCTTTGCTAATATCAGGCAGTATTGCTCATGCAGGCACAACGTTTGACGCGGTTAAAAAGAAAGGTTTTGTGCAATGTGGTGTTAATACAGGACTACCGGGGTTTTCTAGCCCTGATGATAAAGGGAATTGGACAGGTTTAGATGTCGATTTTTGTCGGGCTGTCGCGGCGACGGTGTTTGGTGACGCGAGCAAAGTAAAATTTACCCCGTTGAATGCTAAAGAACGGTTTACTGCATTGCAATCGGGTGAAGTTGATATTTTGTCCCGTAATACGACTTGGATTTTAACCCGCGACACCTCTTTAGGCTTAAATTTTGTGGGAACGATTTATTATGATGGTCAAGGGTTTTTAGTGAGTAAAAAATTAGAGGTGAAAAGTGCCTTAGAGTTAGACGGCGCAACGGTTTGCATTCAAGCAGGGACAACAACGGAATTAAATCTAGCGGATTATTTTCGTGAGAAAGGCATGAAATACACGCCGATTACTTTTGATAATTCTGACCAAACCGCACAAGGTTTTGAAACAGGACGTTGTGATGTGTTGACAAGTGACCAATCGCAATTATATGCCTTGCGTATAAAACTCAAGGACCCTAGTGCTGCAGTTGTTTTACCTGAAGTTATTTCTAAAGAACCTTTAGGCCCTTCAGTGCGTCAAGGGGATAGTGAATGGTTTAATGTGGTGAAATGGACATTGTTTGGGTTAATTAATGCAGAAGAAGCAGGCATCAGTAGCACTAATATTGATGTGCTAAAGAAAAATGCTAATCCCGCCCTTGCGCGTTTGTTAGGGATGGAAGGCAATATGGGTGAATTATTAGGTGTGCCAAATGATTGGGTTTATAAAATGGTTAAACAAGTCGGTAACTATGGAGAAATCTTTGAACGCAATGTTGGTCAAGGCTCACCATTAAAAATCGCGCGTGGTTTAAATTCATTATGGACAACAGGCGGTATTCAATACGCGCCACCCATTCGTTAGCCACACCTGTTCAGGGGTGGATCTATTCGCCCCTGATTGTTGATTTCATGCGCTAAATTTTCTTTCCGATATAAAATATATAACCGTAATATGCTTTGTATTTGTAATATAACGCTGCTTCATACCGCTGGTAGCCTATAAATTCTTCTAATGCTAGGGATGAATATCTTGATTTTAAATGATATTTCATTATCAACTTGCAGCGGCTAATGGCAAATTAACCAGTAAATTTTGGGGCTTGATTTGCACACATTGTTCTTTATCCATTGCGATGGCTAAATAAATAGGACGATCAGCAATCTTTGGGTCAACCATAGAGACATCTAAAAATTCTAATTTAAACAAGGCTAACAATTGTTGAATCCGTCGGTCAGAAACCGTTTTTTGTTGATACAAATCATTTAACAACTGCATACTGTCTATATCTAATCCAATATGCCATGCCCATTGTTCCTCTTTAATGGCTTTAAGCGGTGTGATGCGAGTGACTATCCCGTAAAAGTGATTAATCCATTTTTCCAATACACGGCATAACGCAGTTAACCCACTAGATTCGGCACTAATATTTAACACCGTGTCATATTGCTCATCACGTTCCCAATAAATACTGGCATTTTCCGTTGTTAATACTGCTAATTCGATAGAACTCGCCATCGCTTTTGCGCCAACAACAAGATGGCTGACTGAACCATAACCGTCTAATGTCGCACGCATCTCTACAATTTCTTCATCTGCGAGCAAGATATTCTGTTCAGTGCTTACTTTTTGTGTCCGAAAAAATAACTCTGCCGCCCGTATTTCCAATGGATTTTGTGTATTTGCTAAAATATGGCGCAAAATAACATGCACCAGTTGGTCAACAAAAAGCGGCGGAACTTGACTGTCTGGTTGACGAAATAAACTCAAATAACACGCTTCAATACTATTGTATTGCAATAATAAATCCCGAAAATATAAGACATAACCATAATTTTCCCGCGCAACAGCATCCACAATCGTAGCGATTTGCACAGGGTCTATGATTAAACGCGGATTATCTAACAGCCGTTGATGTAAGGTTTTTTCTGCCTCACAGGCCTCTGCTAAAGGACGCATTTCAGGACGCAACAAATAGGCACGTAAAAAATCATCCGTCACCACTAACTGTCCGTCTGAATTGACCGTTAATAAATGAATCCCTGAAGATTGCCAAAAATCGGGCATAATGGTTTCCTATGACAAGTCAGCGATATATACATAAAATAGCAAAATAATAATCCGCCTTTCAAACAACAAAATATTCGTTACAATGGGTTGATTCTATCGCATGTTTTGTGAATAACCCATGAAAATGGCAAAAATTCTTTTGTTCCACTTGACGTATGAGGAGTTTTAAAAATGTTAAACCCCAATCATTTTGAAGCCTTATTTAAAGAGTTTGTCACAGCATTGCCCAAAGGGGCCATTCAACTGCAACAAGACGCAGAAAAAAATTTACGGTTAGCGATGGAAGCAACTTTTCGTCGGATGAATCTGGTGACACGTGAAGAGTTTGACGTACAAACCGCTGTGTTAGCCCGCACACGCGCCAAACTAGAAGCCTTAGAAGCAACTGTCGCCCAGCTAGAAGCACGACAAGCGAGCGAAACACATACGCCCTTTCCACCTGCTGCAATGGAGTAACCAACCCTGTACGCTCTATCCGTTGTTCATAGTCGCGCACAAGTCGGCATACAAGCAATTCCTGTGACGATTGAAGTCCATTTAACAGGTGGTTTACCCAGTTTATCGATTGTGGGCTTGCCCGAAGCCGCCGTAAAGGAAAGCAAAGACAGAGTCAGGAGCGCGTTGTTAAATACCCAGTTTGATTTTCCATTACAGCGCGTTACCATCAATCTTGCCCCTGCCGATTTACCCAAAGAAGGCGGGCGTTTTGATTTAGCAATTGCTATCGGTATTCTTGCTGCTTCGGGACAAATTCCCAGCCAACAACTGAGTGAATATGAATTTATTGGTGAACTTGCCCTCAGTGGTGAATTACGTCCTATACGTGGAGTGCTTCCTGTCGCAATGGCTGTGCGTGATAAACAACGCAAATTAGTTGTCCCCGCAGACAACGCACATGAAGCTTCAATGGTTAGAAATACGCCCATTCTCCCTATCAAACATTTGTTGGATATCTGCGCCCATTTACACGGTACAACCCCCATTACACCCCACTGTATGGATAACGTTCCACACCCCACTTATACCCATCATCCAATTGATTTAAATGAAGTCCGTGGACAACATCACGCAAAGCGGGCGTTAGAAGTTGCCGCTGCTGGGGGACATAATCTTTTAATGCTCGGTCCACCCGGAACAGGTAAAACCATGTTAGCCAGCCGTATGGCAACCATTTTACCGCCAATGACCGAAGAAGAAGCCTTAGAAACCGCTGCAATTGCCTCCATTGCCAATCAAGGATTTAATCCGCAAACATGGGGACATAGACCGTTTCGCGCGCCACACCATACCGCCTCTGCTATTGCGCTCGTCGGTGGCGGCAGTCAACCACGACCCGGTGAAATTTCTCTAGCACATCATGGCATTTTATTTCTGGATGAATTACCCGAGTTTGATAAAAAAGTCTTAGAAGTGCTACGTGAACCGCTAGAATCTGGGCGTATTGTCATTTCACGCGCTGCCAGACAAGCAGAATTTCCTGCCCATTTTCAACTAATTGCTGCCATGAATCCCTGTCCTTGCGGTTATTTAGGCGACCCCCGCTGTCATTGCTCAGTAGAACAAATTCGTCGTTATCGCGGTCGCTTGTCAGGCCCTTTACTAGACCGTATAGACCTACATATTGAAGTGCCAAATTTACCCCGCACCGAATTACGCACCGAAACCATACGCGAAAGCAGTACAGAGGTTCAACAACGAGTGGTTACTGCACGTCAACGTCAACTACAACGCTGTAGCAGACCCAATAGCTATATGAATAATCGTGAGATTGAACAATATTGTCGTCTTACTGAAAACGATGAACGACTGCTTGATGCGGCCATTGCACAATTAGGCTTATCCGCGCGAGCATGGCATCGGATTTTAAAAGTTGCGCGCACCATTGCAGATTTAGGCGATAGTGAACAGATTCGTACACAACATTTAACCGAAGCGATTACGTATCGACGTATGGAACGGATGAAATAAACAACCATAGTCAGTCGGAGGATAGGATGTTAGGTGCAATCACAGGCGATATTGTTGGCTCAATTTATGAGTGGAACAATATTAAAACCACCACATTTCCGCTTTTTCAACGACACTGCCATTTCACTGATGACAGCGTATTAACGATTGCTTTAGCCGACGCGATTTTACAACAAAAAGACGCGGCAGAAACGCTAAAGGATTACTATCATCGTTACCCTAATGCGGGCTATGGGGCAAGATTTTGTGCTTGGGCGGAAAAGGCTGAAAGCAATCCCTATAATAGCTGGGGAAATGGGGCAGCAATGCGTATCAGTGCCGTTGCTTATGCGTTTGATACCTTAGATACCGTATTAGCAAAAGCGACGGAATACACCGCAATAACACATAATCACCCTGAAGGCATTCGTGGTGCGTTAGCGACCGCAACCGCAATTTACCTTGCACGGACAGGACATAGCAAAGCTGAGATTAAAGCACATATAACACAAGAATTTGGCTATGATTTACAACGAACTTGTGACGAAATCCGTCCTCACTACTGTTTTGATGTTTCCTGTGGCGGTACAGTACCCGAAGCAATCATTGCTTTTTTAGAATCGACAGACTTTGAAAATGCCCTGCGTCTCGCCGTTTCTCTAGGGGGAGATTGCGATACGCTAACATCTATTACGGGTGGCATTGCTCAAGCATTTTATGGCGGTGTACCTGACGATATTGCCAAAACAACGCTCGCTTTTTTAGATGAACCTTTACAGACAGTAACACTAACCTTCATGAATCAATATAGAATGCCTGTGAATAGGTAAAGAAGAGAATATCGTCAGTCACAAAAGCACTTTACAATAATATTTATTACCCATCCTGTAATTTACTTGATTTTTCTGTTTAACAGGATTATCTCTGTTGGCAAATCTTAACCGTGATTTTACCGTAATAAAATCTTGATTCAGGTTGCGTGATGTCATTGCTTTTGCCTATTCCAATACAAAAAGTGCTAGATTTGACAGCCTTTTTTATAAAAAGATTTTTATACTCACTTGACATATTATGTCTTAAGACATATTATGTCACTAATCCAATCGTAATTCAGGAGGAAACATGACCCCCCAAGAAAAACTGAATCAACTGGCAGTCGCTCTTAATGGCGCGACGGGATTTAGCGGTTTAGTTTTCAGTACGGAATTAATGCCCGGTGAAGTGGATGTATTGATTGTATCGTTAGAACACAGAGAAGAACTCCCTGTTTATATTACGGTAGATGAAAGCCAAATTCTGTGTATTACCCATTTATGGACAGAGGCAGAAGTTGAGCCAACCAAAAAAATGGACTTATTGGATGCACTGCTCACGCTCAATATTCCAATACCACTTTCATCTTTTTCAAAGATAGGGCAACAATATGTTATTTTTGGGGCGTTATCTGTCAACTCTTCATCAGACCAACTCATTGAGGAAATTGACACATTGAGTGATAACACGCTCACCGCGATTGAAGAACTCAGTGCCTATTTGATTAAAAAGTAAGGAGAAGTATCATGGGTGTATTTGGCAAATTATTTACCGCCTTCCGTGGCGCAGCAACCGAAACAGGCGAAGCCATTGTCGACACGCAGGCACTACGAATTCTGGATCAAGAAATGCGTGATGCAAAGGTTAATTTAGACGAAGCCAAAGAAAATCTGGCGAAAGTCATCGCTGAACAAATGAGTGTAGAACGCTCCGTCAAAAAATATTCCGATCGCGTCAAGGAATATGAAGGCTACGCCATGCAAGCAATGGATAAAGGCGACGAAAAACTTGCGGGTGAATTAGCCGATGAAGTGGCAAGAGCCGAGAATGAATTGACTGCACAACAAGCCGTGTTAGATGGTTATAATAACAATATTAATAACCTGAAAACTATCATTCGGAATACCGAGCGCAATATCACCTCAATGGAACGTGAAATCAGCGTGATTAAAACCACAGAAAGCGTGCAAAAAGCCAGCGCGGCTGCTTCAACTAAGTTTTCTGGGATAAATTCTTCCATGAGTTCTGCAACAGAATCACTAGAACGCATCAAGCAGAAACAGCAACAACGCACTGACCAAATGAATGCAGCCATTCAACTGCAACAAGACGAATCAGGCGATAATTTGCAAAGTAAACTGGCACAAGCTGGCATTATTCCTGAAAAAGGTACAAACAGTAATGCCGTATTAGAACGCTTGAAAGCGAAACGGGCAGGCGTTAGCAGCAGCCCAAGCACGCCGCCTACGCATATTTCTGCGGGTAGTGTTGAGATTAAAATCAATTCATAACCAATGGTTTTATCCTTGTTGTAACAACCATTAGTAACAAACATAAGGGGCAAACATGGCAGGAATGTTGTGTTTGTCCTTTGTTTTTTATAATCTAACACTTTATTTACGTTTCGTGGGATTGTGATAGGAATTATGGCTGATTTACCTAATAAGTGGACAAAATCTGAACAAAGTGTGCGGGCTGTGCAGTTAGCATTTGAATTTAGCAAGACTGTTTCCGATGTTATTCGACAAGAAGCCAGTAAACAAGGTGTCAGCCCGTCGGACCAAATCCGCATGGTTATCGGCTTAGAGTCTAAAAAACCAAAACGTCCACGCTTAACCGTTTCCCTATCAGAAGTAGATTACGACAAACTTGCACAGCGTTATGGCCTATCTGCGGACAATAAAGTAGGCATTCGAGATGCTATAGCGAGTGAACTTGTTGAATATTCTTTGCTTATCGCGAAAAAAGAAACAGAGTAAGTTATTATGCAATATGTTATCTATTCGATTCTAGGGGTTTTTGGGTTGTACCTTATTTACCTAATATCCACCAGTATCATTTGGTTTTTTATGCAAGTGATTATTTATGGTGTACTGTTATTAGCGGTTATTTGGTTGCTGTACAAATTGGGGTTTTTTAAACTACTAAAAAAAGGCTAAGTTTATGAGTATCTGGAATACGATTCTGTCGCCGAAAATAGATGAACAAACCATAAAAGAAGAAATAGAAAAGCTCAAGAAAACCCTACCTACCCCTGTTTTTTGGCTGTTGGGTAAAACGCAATCAGGTAAAACATCGATTGTGCAAGCATTAACCGAAAGAACCGATACAGAAATTGGTAACGGGTTTCAAGCCTGCACAAAAACAGCGCATTTCTATGATTTTCCAAATAATGAAATGCCCTTAATTCGTTTTTTAGATACCCGTGGGTTAGGTGAGACCAATTATGACCCAACGGAAGACATGAACCAGTTTCAGCAACAAGCGCATGTGCTGATAGTGGTGATGAAAGCGATGGATCAAGCGCAAACAGCTATTCTCCAAGCAGTACAAACGATTTTAGCGCAACAACCCGATTGGCATATTATTGTTGTACAAACGCATTTACATGAAGGCTATCCAAACGCGCAATTTTCTCATATTCAACCTTATCCCTATCACGAAGTACCTTTTCCTGCTCACATTCCGCACGAATTAAGTCGCGCATTACGCTATCAACGCAATTTATTTGCAGGATTACCCGCACAGTTTGTTCCCCTAGATTTTACACAAGCTGATGAAGGATATGAGGATATTCATTATGGATTGGACGCATTATGGCAAGCATTAGAAAAGGCGCTATGTATTAGCCTACGGGAACTAATCACCCACTACGACAGCGATATTACCAACATTCACGCACAAGCAGCACACCAACATATTATTGCTTATTCCTTACTAGCAGGCAGTGCAGGCGCGATTCCCGTTCCACTATTAGGTACACCGTTAGTCTTAGCAATTCAAGTAAAAATGGCGCAAGCCATTGCCTCACTTTACAACCAACCCATGAATGCAGCCTTGCTTGCGGAATTATCCAGCACCTTAGGGCTTAGTTATTTACTCCGCATGGGAGGACGCGAGCTACTTAAAATAATACCTGTTTACGGTTCGGCTGTAGGGGCAGTTTATACCAGTGCGACAACTTACGCGCTAGGACAAACATTAGCTTTATATTTTAGTCGTTTAAAAGAAGGACATATTCCAGATGTATCGATTTTTGCTGAATTATTCACACAAGAATTTGAACGTGGTAAAGTTATTTTAAAATCAATGCTAGAAAAAAAGACAGCGTGACAAAAGACAGACAGCACCACCGCTTAACGCGGTGGTATCTGCGCTATCACTGCTCCACTTATCCACTTAATTTTTACCAATCGCATTTAACCCACCCCTCATTCAGACCTAATTAACCCACGCCCAAAAATAAACGCAAAGTTTTTTAACACTTCTTTCTTCCTTACAAATACAATAACAATCATCATCCCAAGAGAAAGATGGAAAAGCATGTTAGTATGCTGTCAATTACCATGCTTACAATCTGTATTTAAACGAATTGACATAAAACCACACAACATTTTTACACTATTCATATCTATATGTATTACAAATATCTTATACCTTTATAACGACTGTTAACGCAGTTGGTAGGATGTTGTCATCAGACTCTGACAACCTGATCACGGATTCATAGACCCAATTAAGTGACCATTAATTTCATGATACGTGTTTCTGCTGTGATAATTCGTAAGGTGCAATCCTTACTGCTAGCATCATTACTAATACTAGCGTTTTCCGTTCATTGTTATGCGGACGACTACGCCTCTCAGGCAAAAAATTTGTCGAGAGCGGTAGAATACGTCACATGGGCAGGTGAAGGAGAACTCTTGTTTTGCGTAGTAGGACGCAATCCATTCGGCGAAACACTCGACAAAATATTAGCAGGCAAAAAACTTAAAGCGCGTCCCATCAAGTTACGATATGAGGGAGGAACTAGCGGCTGTGATTTAATCTATAGCACCAGCAATGCAAAAGGGATTATCACAAAGGCTAAAAATGTATTAACCGTCAGTGATGCAGAAGGGTTTGCTGACGAGGGTGGAATCATCCAATTAACAAACAATGGCGATATCCATTCTATTAACGAGAAAGCAGCAAAAGCCGCAGGCTTAAAAATCAGTGCCGATTTGCTGGAAACTGCTAAAAAAAAGGTTATTAGATAAACCATAACCCTTTCTCGCCTAATACACGTTCCCTTTATATTTATTGCGTTAACATTAAGTGCCTGCTGATAAGAGGACACACGAGATTGGGTTTATCATAGGAATTGACAACATGCTTAAATTCAAAGAATTATCTATCCGCTATAAACTCACACTGATTATGTTACTCAGTAGTAGTATTGTTTTATTGTTTTCTAGTACCGCTTTTATGATTAACGACTTAATCTCTATCCAACGGGCAATGGAAAACGATATAGAAGTTCAAACCAACATGACCGCAGTGAGTATTTCCTTTCGCGTTCATTTTGATGATGTAGAACAAACAACCAACTTACTCAATGCCCTATCAGAACATAATAGTATTGTTCTTGCTCAAGTTTATAAATACCCAGAAACCACTGTTTTTGCGAGCTATCAACGACCCTCTGCAACCACCTTACAACTCATAGCCCCCCACCAAGAACATAACCTAGTTAGCTCTGTTAAATATTTACAATTCTCCAAACCGCTTTACTCCCCAAATCAAGACTACCTAGGCGATTTAGTTCTACTTGCTGACCGACAACCGTTTTATGACCGCATAAAAATTTATACCAGCATAGCACTCATCATCATCATCATCTCTGCCTTTATGGCTTTTTTACTTTCTTCGCGTTTACAACATATTATCACCGCGCCAATTCTCAAACTAGCAAAAATGGCACAACGTGTTTCCATAGAAAAAAACTACGCCTTACGAATAGACCCCTCACCCAGTAAAGACGAAATTACCTTTCTTTTTAATGGGTTTAATGACATGTTAAGCGCGATTCAAGAACGTGACAAAAAACTGGCACAACACAACGAACATTTAGAAAGAACCGTTACCAACCGCACAGCCGAATTAAAAAAACTCAATCTCAAACTGACTTATCAAGCCTACCATGATGCACTGACTAATCTGCCTAATCGCGCGCTATTTATCAAACGAGCCGAACAAGCAATTAATCATGCCGAACAAAATAACGAAATTCTTGCCATGTTATTCATTGACTTAGACCGTTTTAAATTCATCAATGATACATTAGGACATGCCGCAGGAGACCGATTACTACAAGAAGTTTCTAAACGCCTGCTTGCCTGCACTCGTCTGCCCGAAGACACAGTTGCACGTCTTGGCGGTGATGAGTTCACCCTACTACTTCGTGATATAAAAGAACCCAGCAATGCGGCTATTGTTGCAGAATACATTATAAAATCATTAACTAATCCCCTATGCTTCCATGACCAAGAGCTATACATCACCCCCAGCATCGGCATTAGCATTTTTCCTAAAGACGGGCGCGACGTAGGCACCCTGATGAAAAACGCTGATGCAGGCATGTACATGGCAAAACGCCAAGGGCGCAATAACTACCGCTTTTATGTTCACAGTGCTAATGCCGCCTCTGCTGCACGCCTGAATATGGAAAATAAACTCCGTCAAGCCTTAGAATTTGAAGAATTTGAAGTATGGTATCAACCCCGTTTTGACATTCGTAAAGGCATTGTTGTCGGTGCAGAAGCCCTTGTCCGTTGGCGCAGTCCTGAATTTAGTCTTGTACCACCTGCCCAATTTATCCCACTTGCAGAAGACACCGGTTTAATCATTCCAATCGGGGAATGGGTATTACGCACAGCCTGCCAAGAAAATCAACGCTGGCAACGCGCAGGCGAACCACCATTACATGTTTCAGTGAATTTATCCGCCCGACAATTTATTCAAGAAGACTTATTAATTACGATTGAACAAATAGTGAGTGATTTAAACATGGACCCGCACCGCCTAGAGCTAGAATTAACGGAAAGTTTAATCATGCCCAATGCGGAAGATACCTTAGAAACCTTAAAAGCCTTAAAACGCTTAGGAATGCAACTATCAGTGGACGATTTTGGAACGGGTTACTCTTCCCTGAGCTATTTAAAACGATTTCCAATTGATACATTAAAAATTGACCAATCGTTTATCCGTGATTTAAATCATGATAGTGATGACAGTACCTTAGTAACGGCAATTATTGCAATGGCGCAAAAACTCCGCTTAACCGTTGTTGCAGAAGGTGTAGAAACTCGAGAACAATTATCCTTACTAAGCCGTTATGAATGTGATTATGCGCAAGGTTATTTATGTGGCAAACCTATGCCTGCAACAGAGTTTCGTCAATTTTTAGAAAAACCATTAAATTTAAAAAGTTTAATGGAGGATGTCCGTTGAAATGGGAGCGGTTTTTAGCGGTGAGTGTAAGGTATATTCCCGCTGAAAATAATGGTAGTGATATTAAAACAAGAAAACTGAAGAAATAGAAGGACTAATAAGATGCTAAATTGTCATAACTGCAAAATTACACACATCACGAAATACGGAAAAACCTGCACAGGGACACAAAACTATAAATGTCGCGAACACAGATGACGATTTGTAGAACAGCCCACCAAGAAATATATAAGCTAAGAGACTTGGGCGCAGGTAGATAAGCTGTTAAAAGAAAAACTATTGCTGAAAAATAGCCTGTGTCACAGGAATCTCAGGCACATGGCTACAATATAGTAACCGTACTATAAAAAGATTAAATATAATGGTATGAAAAAAGCGCATCGATAGAACAATGTTGTCGTTTACGAAAAGCTTTCACCTGAACCCATTTATGTTCAATGGGATTCAAATCGGGCGAATAAAGGGGTAAATACTCCAAAATATGCTCAGTCGCGCTAATCGCCTGTTGAATGTCGCTTCGTTTATGAAAAGTTGCATTATCCATCACAATGACAGAATTCTGGAGAAACTAAAGAGACGGTTAATAAACAAAAGTTGAGCAAAGCCCCGATGACATTAGTACGGCCCTTTGCATTCCAGTCTTGCGTGCCAAAGCAACGTTTGCCGATAGGGGCATAACCAAAACGGCGTGGCATATCATGAGCAAAACCACTTTCATCGATGAAAACAATTTGCCTATCAAATTGTTTATAACGGTTCATTTTGTCTTGGAAGACTTGCTTCGGGGTTGGCTTTGGGATGTTTGAGGGGTTTTTTTACGGCTAATCCCTAGACGTTTTAATGCATGGCGAATCCCGCCTTCCGTAATCCCAAAACGGGCTGCGCGTTCATAATGGTAAGCATCAGGATATAATGCAACATCTTGTTTTAGGGCTTCCATGTCTATTTTAGTTGGTCTGTTACGTGTCCCTTTGGCTTCCAATACTTTGCTCCACCTGACGACGCTTGCGATGGCTATTTGAAAGCGTTTCGCTACCGCTGCTAGGGTCAGATTTTCTTCTTGTTTCACTTTTAATACTTTTCTACGGAAATCTATTGAATAGGTCATTTCTTATCCTCTTTTTAAAATACGGTTACTATATATGTCTTTTAAGCGTTAAGTAGTCCTAGCCCTGATGAGCTTAACAGGGAGAGTAAAAGATGGGAAAATGTGATTTGGTGTAAAACAACGTACTTTATGTGGAATTTTGAAAAAAAGAGGGGTTTTAAGAGAGCAGCCCTTTTAGGGTCAAGCCTCAAGAATTCTCAATAATGCACGTGCTGAGTCTGTGGGATATTTATGACCCTATTCTCAGTGGTCTAAAGTATGTTTGCTTACATCTATAATTTTAATGGCAAAATTTGTGAGGGTTATGTGGAAGCAACGCTAACACAGAAAAAGAAACAAGCGATAGTGGACGCGGCAGCGGCGTTGTTTTTAAATAAAGGCTATGGCAATGTGAGTATGGACGAAATTGCCGCGCAGGCGGGCGTATCAAAACGGACGGTGTATAACCATTTTCCGTCTAAAGAAGTGCTGTTTTCCGAAATTGTTAGAACAACATGGTCGTTGTTTGATATTCCTGTTATGGTCTATCATGAAGGTTCTGATATTAGGCAAGATTTAATTGTTTTTTCGAATAAGTTTTTAATCATGTTACGTTCAGAACAGTTTTCGAAATTATTACGCTTAGTTATGGGAGAATCGGGGCGTTTTCCTGAATTAACCGCGCTTTATTCTGAAAGTGGTATCCGTTCATTAGTGCGAACATTAGCCGATTATTTGCAATCGACGGGAAAAGATATTGATGATATTCAACTGGCTTCTATGCACTATTTGGGCATGGTAAAAGAAGCCTTGTTCTGGCCTGTGATGCTTGGCATTGTTCCTATGCCATCCCCTGAGCGGGATAAGGAGATTATTGAAAAATCTACGGATATGTTTATCAAACTGTATCAATTAGCTTGAGTTATGTAACCTATCACGGATAACACCGTTGAACGTGGCATTATCCGTGTGTCAAAACAGGGGGGGCAATGACAATAACCAATTTAAGCCCCTGCACTGGCTACTTTTTTCTCGGCTTCTTCTTCGATAATATTAATCTCGCCTGTTCCATTAACTGCATCTTCGTCCACAACACAACGCAAAACTTCTTTACGGGAAGGTAATTCGAACATGCAACGGCGTAAAACGTGTTCCATGATACTACGCAACCCTCGCGCCCCTGTGCCGCGTGCTAAGGCTTTTTGGGCTAGTGCGGTTAGTGCTGCTGGGGTAAATTCTAGGGTGACGTTTTCGTAAGTAAACAGTTTTTTGTACTGTTTTGTCAGTGCATTACGTGGCTCGGTTAGGATGCGGATTAATGCGGCTTCGTCTAAGTCTTCTAACACGGCAATGATGGGCAAACGTCCGATAAATTCGGGAATCATACCAAACCGTTTTAAATCAGCGGGCTGAATTTCTGCCAGTAATCGATTGGTAGATAATTTTTGCTCAGTTTCAACTTGTACATGAAAGCCAATATCTTTACGGTTGGGTTTTACCCGTTTTGCAACATGCTCTTCTAAGCCTGCGAATGCACCGCCTGCGATGAATAGAATATTGCGAGTATCCATCGTAATATCTTCATTATTTTCACGTCTCCGTCCTTTTTGTGGGACTTTGACTTGTGTACCTTCTATCAGCTTTAACAAGGCTTGTTGTACGCCTTCGCCTGACACATCGCGCACAATGGTGGCACTTTCAGAAGCTCGTGCGAGTTTATCTACTTCATCTAAATAGACAATCCCCCATTCAGCACGTTTCACATTGCCTTCAGCGACATCGAGTAAACGGGTTAAAATCGTTTCTACATCATCTCCCACATAGCCCGCTTGGGTGAGTGTGGTTGCATCTGCGACCGCAAAAGGAACGCCAACGATTTTTGCTAAGGTACTGGCAATAAGCGTTTTACCAGTACCCGAAGGGCCTAACAGTAGAACATTGGATTTTTCAATGTCAATCGCGTCGCTTTTATCACTAATATTGGCTTGTTCACTTTCATGTTTTAAGCGTTTGTAATGATTGTAAACGGCAACGGAGAGAATTTCTTTAGCGGAGTCTTGCCCGATAACATATTCATCTAAACGGGTTTTAATGGCGGCAGGTGTGGGTAAAGGACCATGTAAATCCGCTAAAGAGCGTTTATGTCCCCAGCTAGTGACAACTTGATTCGCCAAACGAACACAGGCTTCACAAATATAGCCTTCAGCACCTGCAATCAGGGGGGTAGTAGGCGTTTTTTCTGTACCACAAAAGGAACAGTGCGCAATAGGGGTTGTTGTCATCATGCGTTCTCCAAGTTTGCTGTCGCTTGTTGTTGAAGTTGTCTAATCCAACTTTTTTGACAAATTTGTCGACGGCGTTTTTGTAACAGGTCTAAAATTTTCGGGCGGGCTTCAACTAAAGGTACAGCTCCTGCGGGATGAATTTTTTCACAGTAAAGCAGGTGAAAACCTAGTTCAGATTCAACAGGCGCACTCAGTTGGCTTTCTTTCATGGAAAACAGGGTTTCATCTAAACTGGAATAAAGTTGTCCTCTGGGTAATTTACCAAGTAACCCACCTTGTAAGGCTGAGGGACATTCTGAGTATTTTTGTGCTAATTCCCCAAAGCGTTTTAAATTGCGATGTAAGCGGGTTGCAAGGTTGAGCAGGCGTTCACGCGCCGCGCTGTATGTATTTTCTGGGTAATCTGGGTTAACGGTGATAAGAATATGGCGCACGGTGCGGGTTTCAGGCACATTAAACTTCTCGGGGTGCATGTAGTAGTAGATGTCGACATCAATTTCGTTAATGTTCGCTGCGCGCGCCCCGACTCTTTCTAAAACAGTATCGATGTAAAGTTCGCGTTGTAAAGCACGTTGAAAGTCTTGGATATTCATTCCATTACGGGCAATATCTTCTTGAAAGGTGCTTTCGTCTTCGTAGCGGGTTTGTACTTCTTGTAACGCGGCTTCTAAGCGGTTTCCCGGTACAATCACACCATGTGCTTCGGGGGCATTAAGAATGAGGTTTTCTAGGCGGTATTGTCGCCGTGCTTCATTGAGTATAACTTTCAATTCTTCGGCACTCAGCTCTGCCGTTGATTTTTGATAACGGTTGAGTGCGCTCCGTAGGCTTAGGTAAGCCAGTTCGTTAGGTACGCTTGACAGATTGTTGTCTGGAATAACGGCATTCATTGTAAGTTATACTCCTACTGCTTAATTTTCTTTAGAATTTACACAACATAAAGACGTTGTAGGCGGTCTTTTCTCGCCTGCGCACTCTGTACTAATAATGTGTTGTGTTTTCTATCAGTTCTATTCTTCTGAAGTGGATTCATCGTTGGTATATTTGAGTTTACGCTCGACAACGGGGGCAAAATCTAAGGCGGTTTCGGGAATCATGAATAAACGACCATCGCCAAAGTGAACGTGATACATCACGCCGCCGGGCATATCCCGAATAATTTTAAGCACTTGTCCTTCAGAGCCTTTTTCTGCAATTATTTCACCTTTTGCAGATAATGGAATGAGGGTAATAACCTTGTCGCGAAATTCATATTTGCTAGGAACCCAAGGGTCATCACCGCTAATCAATTCTTCTTCTCGACAACCAACAACGATGTTTTCATCTAAGAAATGAACAGAATAAATAATTTCATCTTGGAGAAAAGAACCCACGTTTTGCACATAACCAATACTGCCACGACGGACTAAAAAGTCTCCCATTACTTTGCCAGGAAAAGTGCCATCATCACGCACATTGCGGATAACCCGCACTCGGTCGCCATAATCATATTTTGGTAGCATGAATTAACCTCATCGGTTATTGAACATCTATGCGTGAGTTTAGTTGTCTCACGCATGTTGATGAGGATTATTTAAACACGTCGTTTAAGGGAACGAAGGTTTCTTGTGGTTCGTGCATGTGAAAGACTTTAAAAACTTTTTCTGTCAATGCATCGGATTCTACAAAGTCGTTATAAGCCCGCGTTAGCAGACGGAAGTAAACTTCACGTTTGGCTTCGTCAGTGTTGGGCATGGATTCTTGGGCTTGACTTAAATAGTCATGAAAGCGTTGTAGAATATGTAAGCGGTTGACCTGAACGGTTTTTGCGTCATAGTCAACCTTGAAATATTCTAAAAAATCTTCAGCGGAACTGAGTTCTTCTAAATCGTCTTCAAATAGCGTTGTCATGGTTAAAACACCTTTATGTTAGATAGTTTGCTTAGTCGTATGAAAGGTAGGTTGAAGCCTACTTCTAATTAGAAACAATCAAACGCATTACATCGTCAGTTGTTGTTTCATTCTCTGTGTTTATGGGCGTTAAATAGGCAATGCCTTGCATAGCGAGTGAGTAAATATCTGTCGTTGAATGGTGTGGCTCAAGCGTTGCAGCAAAAAACTCATCAATACTTACTTCGCTTAATTCATCTAGCAGGGCAGAACACATGTTTAATACTCCAAAATTTAATAAACACCTTAAGTTGTATAAAGGGCAACTTTTTTCATATCGCAACGAAAAAAGCATTTATCCTTAATTCTATTTAGCACTACCACATTTAAAGAGCCAGATTAGTAAGGATTTACTGATAGCTTACTTTCTTTAATTAAAGACTATTTTACAATCCGAAACCGTGTTGCCGTATCCAATACATCTTTTAAAACCTTAGCTCCTAATCTATCTGCTGGGTCTAACGCTAGTATTTTTTTAAGAATATCCCCGCCTTCTTCCAAATTACCAAGCCGTAAATTGACATACGCCGCCCCTTTAAGGGCAAAAAGGTAAAATCGTACTGAACTAATCGACATATCAGGGGTGATATGTGCGGGGGTTAATGCACGCCAATCATCAGGAAAATTCAGCCGTGTTCCTAACAATTTCATTGCGCGCTGAGCAATAACGAGGGTTTCGGGTAATCGATGTTGATAATAAAAAAAACGATATAACGCGACTAACACACTTAAATTTTCAGGTTCGAATAAATAGGCTTGTAATAAAGGTAGTTCGGCTGTTCCTTCACCATAATTCTGTGCCGCCTTGTCTAATAAGGCTTGTACCGCTTCGCCTACGGGTTCATCAAAATAGAGTTCTTGTGTCTCAAATGCTAACAAATCCATGTTTTCCCCTTTAGTGAAATCGATTTTGTGTCAGTTAAGAAGCACAAATCCTTTTTATGCTTCCTCAATCAAGCGTTATGTTGCTGCTTGTATTATTTTTAGTTAATGCGCAGCGGATTTATCCTTTTTATCCATTTCGCACACGCAAACATCTAGGGCTTCACAGGCAGGACAGGGGTCATCACTGGCTTTAAGCGTTTTTAGCGATTTGCCGCCATTTGCTTGTTTTTCCAGCTCAGCAATTCGCTCTAACATACATGCCATTGCTCGCCCGATGGGGTCTGGAATTAAATGATGGTCTAAATCAATGCCTTGATTAGGTTTATCACAGGATTTGGTTTTATCTTTGACAATCCGTCCGGGAATCCCGACCACACTACAATTTGCAGGGGTATTTTTTACTACCACAGAATTTGCGCCGATACGCACGTTATCGCCGATGCTAATTGCCCCCAATACTTTCGCGCCCGCACCAACTAATACGTTATTACCCAGTTGAGGATGGCGACGACCTTTATTCCACGACGTACCCCCTAAAGTAACACCGTGATAGAGCGTTACATCATTCCCCACAACGGCGGTTTCACCAATCACAACGCCAATACCGTGGTCAATAAAAAAACGTCTCCCAATTTTTGCACCGGGATGAATATCAATATTTGTAAATACCCGACTGAGAAAAGAGAGAAAACGCGCAGCATAACGCCAGTTTTTATGCCATAGTTTGTGAGAAATCCGATGTAAAATAATGGCGTGTACACCAGGATAAGTGGTTAAGACTTCAATGGTTGTCCGTGCAGCGGGGTCACGGTCAAACACACAGGCGACATCTTCGCGCAATTGCGCAAAAAACCCTAATGGCTTGTTATTTTCTGTAATAACAACCGTTTCATCCGCTGATTCCACGGGTGTTGGAACAGACTTTGTGTAAAGCACCATAAATTCATTCCCCTTTTTAGCATGGTCTGGCATGATTAATTTTCCTTGATTATGCGCCACACACTGCTTGAGTTAGTAATCAATAATTGATAAACATCAACAGTTAATTATTTAATGTGTTGTGACATTACTATTGGGTGACTGATTTTGTAAACAGAGATATAACGACTCTAAATAATGGGGGCTAGGTTGTTGTTTTGTAGTTGTGACGTAAGAACGAATTTGCGCCAAAATTAAATGGGCTTGTTCTGTGTTTAGGAGGAAACCTAATCGCTGATAAATCTCTATAACAGCTTGTGTTCCTGAATGTTTACCTAAAACCAGCTCGTGTTGTCTGCCAATTTCCGCAGGGTCTATCCCCTGATAATTCAAGGGGTCTTTTAACAAGCCATCAACATGAATGCCTGCTTCATGCGTGAATACACCGGGGCCAACTAAACTCTTTTGCCATGCTAAGGGTCTGCCAGAGGCTTTTGCAACCCGTTGAGAAACGGTAGTAAAACGAGGCATATCAATTTCAATTTCATAGCCATACAAGCGTTTTAGCCCTAGAACCACTTCTTCTAATGCCGCATTACCTGCCCGCTCACCTAAGCCATTAACCGTCGTATTAACATGCGTTGCTCCACCCAAGACAGCCGCTAATGTATTTGCTGTTGCCAATCCTAAATCGTCATGAGCGTGCATTTCAATTTCAATGTCAATATGCGCCCGCAATTGGCGGATTCGCTCTAGCACACCAAAAGGTTCCATAATGCCAACGGTATCAGCGAAACGAATACGACGCGCCCCAGCCGCTTGTGCAGTTTCTGCAACTAATAGCAAGAAATCAGTATCCGCACGTGAGGCATCTTCCCCACCGATACCAACATCTAAGCCCATATCTAATGCTCGTTGCGTGTATTCTGCTATTGTTTGTAACACCCATGCTCTATCACGGTGCAATTTTCTTTCAATTTGTTGGTCAGATACACCAATCGACAAATCAACCATATTAATGCCTAAGTGCCGACAGGCTTCTAAGTCGGCTTTATTCATCCGACTCCATACTAACAAACGCGATTTTAATCCTAGATTTGCAACAGCCCGAATGCTTGCACATTCTTCTGCACCCATTGCAGGAATACCAATTTCTAATTCAGGCACACCGAGCGCGTCTAAATCTCGCGCAATGGCAAGTTTCTCTTCTAAAGAGAAAGCAACACCCGCAGACTGTTCACCGTCACGTAGCGTTGTATCATCAATTACAACCGTTTTCTTGTTTGTCATTATCGACACCCTTGCAATAAAGTGCTTTTCGCAACTTTTTTCAAAATTTGTGCAAGGGGTATGCCATTTAATTTTTTTAAATATAAACAGTATATTATATAGAGTTAATACTCACAAAAATGGGGCAAGTCTGCTGTTTGTAGGGGTCTGTGTAGTAAAAATTACATTAAAATGCTAGGGTATTTGCTGATTTTCACCCCTTTTTCGCTACGCTATGCCCAGAATTCTCCATATTGGAAAGTATTTTCCCCCTTTTCACGGTGGAATTGAGAACTTTCTTGCTGATTTAATGCCTGCTCAAGCCCAATTAGGTGATACGGTTGCCGCACTTGTGCATGACCATCAAGCCTTATTTACTCGTTTTTTTGCGCCTGTCACCGCAGAAAAAACGCAACATCATCAATGTCTTTATCGCGTTCCTTGTTATGGACGTTTACTTTATGCACCTATCAGCCCACAATTTCCGCTGTGGTTAGATAAAGTTATTAATATATATCAACCTGATATATTGCATTTTCATCTACCCAATACCTCTGTATTTTGGGCATTATGCTCAAAACGTGCTTGTCAATTGCCTTGGGTTGTTCATTGGCATTCCGATGTTATTTCTAACTTTCATCCTCTATTAAGTACGGCGTACCGCTTTTATCGTCCTTTAGAACAACGTTTCTTACGTCATGCACAAGCGATTATTGTGACCTCTCCGCCCTATTTGAGTGCAAGCCCCGCACTGAGTGCGTGGCAAAAAAAATGTCATGTTATTCCATTGGGTATCGCGCCTTATCGTCTGCCATTAGCGAATGACGAAGCTTTAGCTTTGGCAAATCAACACTGGCAAATAGGGAAAACGCGGTTATTGAGTGTAGGGAGATTAACTTATTATAAAGGCTATGAAATTTTAATTCGTGCTATGCAATCGCTTCCTCAAGCACAATTATGTATTGTGGGTGAGGGAGAATTAAAACCACGTTTAGCCGCTTTAATTACTGCGTTAAATTTGCATGAGCGCGTCAAATTATTGGGACGTTGTGATGCAAACCAATTAGCAGGTTTATTCAGCAGTTGCGATATTTATTGCCTGTCTTCATTAGAGCGTACAGAAGCCTTTGGAATGGTGTTGTTAGAAGCGATGTATTATCGCAAGCCCATTGTTGCTAGCCGTATTCAAGGCGCGGGTGTCGTTTGGGTGGTAGAAGAGGGGGAAACAGGATTGTTAGTTGAGCCGAATCATCCAATGGCATTAGCTAATGGTTTGCAAGAATTGATAAATAACAAAAGTTACTGCCAACAATTTGCAGAAAAAGGTTATCAACGCTTTCAGGATTTATTTACAATTGAAGCAGTTGCAAAAAAAATACAGTCGGTATATTCATTCATCTAGTGGTCTGGCAGAATCTTCAAGAATTGACGGGATTAAAAAATGAATTAACACGTTAATTTTAATTTAGTTATAGTAACCGTATTTTAAAAAGAGAATAAGAAATGACCTATTCAACAGATTTCCGTAAAAAAGTATTGCTCGTTACCAAGTTTCACTTGGTAATGCCTATTCGCCAAGCTCTGCTTGGCTAATACTTGAACGCCCCACGCTTAAGTCTGCTTGTACTCGGCAAGCGGAGCTTGCAAGGCAGGCATTACCAAGCAGAGCTTGGTAACGAGCAATTGATGGGATTAAAAAATGAATTAACACGTTAATTTAGTTAATTATAGAAGCCTTGTGAACGCTGATTTAAACAGGTATTCAATATCTGAATTTAAGCCCATAAAAAAAGCCTGTCCGTAACAAATGACAGGCTTTTAGTATTAAAAACTAACACAAATTATGTTTAATCTTTGTGTTTGTAGTCATCATGGCAGCTTTTACAGGTTTTGCCTGTTTCAGCAAACACGGGTTTAATGGCTGCTAAATCACCTTGTTTAGAGACTTCTGCCAATTTTACAGAAGCATCTTCTAATGCTTTCATTTTACTTGTAAAGTCGTCAAATTTTGTCCAAATTTCGGTTTTAGCAGCGGTGTCCATTTTCGTCTTGCCAGAAGCAGATTCAGGCATATCTTTAAAGCCTTCAATGGGAAGGTGGCTTACTAACTGAATGGTGTTGGCGCGTTGGGTAAATTCTTCAGCATTGTAAGGGGTTTCACCTTTAACCATTGCCGCCATCCGTCCAAAGTTCCAGCCCATGATGATGAAAGCACCTTGACGATATTCCACCGCATCATGTAACCGCTCGCTCATCGCATGGTCACTCGCGTGGTCATGTGCGTCAGCGGCTAAAACGTTTACGCTGATACCTAATCCAACAGCAAACAATCCTGCAATACCCATTTTGACTAATTTCAACATTGATATCTCCTTATAAAACAAGTTTATATTACTTTCCGCGAATAATTGGGCTTAACCTATTATTCATAAAAAGTGAAGTAACAACCCGTTACTATGGGCAATCTTTGGCTTTTAAAGTGTCATTTTAGGCTAAAACAATTAGGAAAGCCTTAAAAAATGGCTAACTTTAATACTTAATTAGAGGCGTTAAGCCCGCAATCATGCAAGCGTTTTATGTTATTTGCCATTGATGAACAGCTAATCCTGTTGCTTGTTGGGATAAATAGGCTTGGGTGAGGGCGTGCATGTCGTGTCCATATTTTGCGACAAATGCGCGTTGCCAGCCTGCGCCATTTTGTCGCGTGCTGACACGTTCAGCAATAATTCGCAAATAGGCCTCGCTGTCAGATTTATCAATGCCTAATGCGTTTAATCCTTGTTGAGCGACAGGTAAGAATTGTTCTAAAATCAAACGATGTAGCGCGATGCGTTTGCCATTTAGCCAAGTTACTTGGGTATTTAGCCCATAACGGGCGGCAGAGTAAAAATTGTTTCGGGCAATATTAAACGATAATTGTTCTTCTAGTGCGTCTGGTGCGTGTAGCCACGCATGAACCAAGCCGACAAAAAAGGCAACATTTGCAATAACATCTAAAACGCTTGTTCCGCTTGCCATCGTGCGATGTTCTAAACGTAAATGTGGTTTTCCATCAGCAAAGCCAATGAGAGGACGATTCCATCGCCAGATTGTGCCGTTATGTAGTCGCAAATGGGGGAATTCACCCGTTATATTTGTCGCACCGAGTGGCAATAAAACAGGGTAGTTTTCCGCATTTTCTATAAATAGTTCTTCAATAGACTGTTGAATATAGCCCGAACCAAAGGTGACGCGTTTTAGACTGCCCTCAGCAAGTCCTGAGACACCGCCTAATTCAACCGATTTTTCAAATAAGGGTATCCGTGTTTCATCCCATAAATCTTTCCCTAAAAAATAGGGGGAGTTAGCCGCAACGGCAACCATCGGGGCAGATGCTATCATCGCCGCATTAAATAAACGTCGGCTATGTGCGGGAGCAACTTGTAAATGCACTTGTAACGCCATGGTCGCCGCTTCTAATAATACATCATAATGCTTTAGCTGTAGGTATTCATGTCCTTGAATATCCACTGATAAAGGTCTTTCACGCCTGACTTGTAAAACTTGTGCATTCAGTGGGTAGTAGCGGTGTGTTGGTGTCATGTTCGCTAAACTTAACGCACTTTCTGGCAGGGTTGGCAGAATACCAATGAGTAATAAATGGCTGTTTAAGGCTCGCGCGGCTGTTTGGCAAATCGTCCATGTTGCTTGTAGCTCTCTGTGCATGGTTCGTAGTGCTGAACCTGTGAGTAAGCGTGGCGTGTTGTTGAGTTCGACATTAAATGTCGCAACTTCAGGGACAACTTGTGGATTATTTAAATGGGTTAAAAAGGTTTGATTAATACAAGCAGGTTCGAGTGTTGGACGGACTAAACAGGCTTCTAATTCTAAACCGCCAATATTTTCCACATCATCAAATGCACCTGCCCGCAATCGCTCGACTAAAACAGCCGTTTCTTCTCGCAAATGGGATTGAAAATCGATGTAATCTTGCCCTGTTACTACAGGCACAGCGGACGACTGAGCGGTCATTGCAATTTGACACCTTCAACAGAATGAGTAGATAAGGCTTTTTCTAAACCTTGTGCGACTTGTAACTGGCAATATTCAGCTAATGCTTTACGGCTGGCAAAGTTGCTTCCTTTTACCGCAGGATGGAGCATGATTTGTATGCTGACACTGCGCATTCCTGCCATGCGGAAAAAATGGGTTAATAATGGAGTATCGTCATACCATGCGTAATAGTCGCGTAAGGCTTGCGTCATCACGATATTATCGCAATGGGTGTAAGCAACAGTAACGGGTTGCACTAGCGGCGCATTATCGCTCTCAGTTTCTACAACTCGAAATAAAGCACTTTTGAAAGGTAAAACATGGTTGCCATTACCACTCGTGCCTTCAGGAAATAATATTAAATTGCGTTGTGTATTGAGTGCATTTTGCATCAGTGAGAGGTGATTTTTAACTTGTAAACTCACGCGCTCAATGAATAAGGTATCTTGTAATTTGGCTAATCCACCGAGTAAAGGCCATTTTGCAACTTCTGCCTTTGCGACAAATGAACCCGATAAAACCCCACCCAGTATAATAACATCTACGTAAGAAATATGATTAGAAACAAATAGTACAGTTTTTTGTTCGGTTAGTTCGCCAGTCACTTGAATATGGAAACCTAAAATTCGACAGCAACCCCGATGAAAAATCATTGGTAACCACAGTTTATTTTTAAAGCGAAAAAATAAGAATAGCGTTTGTAAACTAGCAAGCAATATGCACCAAGCTATAAAGAGGAATATGCGAATGCTGGCGCGAATAGTGGACGACTGAGGTTGTTGAGACAAGGGCGTTTCCTTATAAAAAGTAAAAAATGAGAGAATTGGTTGTTAATTTAACCTGAGTTCGGGATAAGAAATAGGGAAAAATTAATAAATTTAATTGGTTTATCTCGTTCCCACGCTCCAGCGTGGGAATGCCTACCGCGTCGCTCTAGCGGCGCGTTTGCTTAGGCTGGTTAAACATTGAGGCGGATTTAACTCAATGGTTTTTATCTTAAATAAGTGATTAAAGTCCTCGCCGCTGGAGCGACGCGGTAGGCATTCCCACGCTGGAGCGTGGGAACGAGAATTTCTTATCCCGAACTCAGGTTAATTTAATAGAATAGTGTTTTTTCTATGCACTTTATCCGCATAAAAACGCTTAGAACAGCATATATTTTTCAATGTCACCTAGATTAACCTGTTAAATCCTGAGTCGAACAAGGTTTTATATTTGTATAATGCGTAGGTTCTGCCTAAACCGCTTTGCAAACGTAGCTTAAATATTACTGTTGCAGGTCGTGTTATTTGTTTAAAAATGGTCTGAATCAAGATTTTCAGAATTACGCCTGTATTCAGAATGTAATGACAGAAAAAATAGCCTTTTTATGTCTGAACATTTGATAATTACTGATTCAGATAATTTGTTAATCACCCTTTTTATATTACCTATCTGTGATGTTATGCTCACATTACTTTTTTCTCGTTTATTCAGTGCATTAGTTGTTATGTTTGGTGTGGTAACCTTAGTTTTTTTACTGATTCATCTTGTCCCCGGTGACCCTGTGCAGGTAATGTTGGGCGAATCGGCAACGACCACCGACCAAGAAGCTTTACGCCAAGCATTAGGGTTAGACCAGCCGTTATTAACGCAATGGTTTAATTATATGACGCGTTTGGCTCATGGGGATTTAGGTACTTCTTTAACCACTAAAACCCCCGTTAATCAGTTATTGTGGCAACGGCTACCGATAACTATTTTATTAGCTATTAGTGGGTTAAGTGTTGCCATTTTAATTGCATTTCCGTTAGGCAGTATTGCTGCCTTATATCCCAATACCATGATTGACCATAGTGCAATGGTGTTTTCCCTGTTGGGTGTTTCTGTACCGAATTTTTTAGCAGGACCATTGTTAATTTTGTTGTTTTCGCTAACGTTAGAGTGGTTACCTGTCAGCGGATTTGAAAGTGCGTCATCTCTCGTATTGCCTGCATTGACGATGGGAACAGCACTGGCGGCGATTTTAGCACGGATGGTAAGAGCGACTTTATTAGAAGTATTAAATGAAGATTATATTCGCACAGCAAAAGCTAAAGGCTTGAATAAGTATAATATTATTGTTCATCACGCGCTACGAAATGCAGCATTACCACTATTGACCATTTTGGGTTTACAACTGGGCGCACTATTGGGGGGGGCTGTGATTACAGAAACCATTTTTGCGTTACCGGGCATTGGGTTATTAACCATAGAGGCCATTCAACAGCGGGATTATCCTGTGGTACAAGCTTGTGTGTTGCTCATCAGTTTAACCTATGTATTTGTCAATATGGCTACTGATGTTATTTATGCGTGGCTAGACCCTCGGGTGCATTATCGTGCGATTTAATCAATGGTCTGTTTTTCTACCCGCTAGTTTTTTAATGATATGGTTTAGCCTTGCATTGTTGAGTGATTGGCTACCGCTTGTACCAAATCATATTCAACTTGAACATATTTTACAGCCGCCTTCTGCGCAAGCGTGGTTAGGCTATGACGATTTAGGCAGACCTTTATTAGATAGATTATTGAAAGGTGCGCAAACATCGCTATTAGTTGCCTTATTGGTGGTTATTATCTCGCTATCGATAGGCACAGCTATTGGCATGATAAGCGCGTGGGTTGGGGGGTGGGTGGATTTATTCATCGTGCGGGTTATTGATATTTTTCTCGCCTTTCCCGGTATTTTATTGGCTATTGCTTTATCTGGATTATTAGCCCCCGGTATTAACAATGTTGTTTTAGCATTATCTATTGTTGGCTGGGTTGGTTTTGCCCGTTTAGCCCGTGCGCAAACACTTTCGTTAAAACACCGTGAGCATGTGTTAGCCGCCCAAGCATTAGGCGCGACCCATCCGCGTATTTTATTGCATCATATTCTTCCCTTATTAACCGCACCGCTGATTATTGAAGCAACGTTTGGCATTGCTTCAGTGGTCATTGCAGAAGCGGGTTTATCTTTTTTAGGCTTGGGTGTGCAACCACCTACCGCATCGTGGGGGAGCATGATACGCGATGGCACAAACTATATGTTAGTCGCCCCGCATACGGTGCTAGTTCCTGGTATCGCCTTATTATTAATCGTTTTATCTGTCAATCTATTGGGGGATAGAGTACGCGATTATTTGGACGTAAAAAGCCATTATCGACAGGAATAAATAGGATGCACGTACCTCTTAGCTTTTATTTATGGGTTGGATTGGGGGGATTTGTTGGTTCTGTCGCGCGATATGCCGTAGCGTTATGGATGGCGCGTTTTACCACAGGTTTTCCACTAGGCACGTTGTTGGTAAATATTACAGGTTGTTTTCTTATCGCGTTAATTGCAGGATTAGCAAGTAAAACTCACTTGATTTCGCCAGAAATGCGCTTGTTGTTGGCAACGGGTTTTTGTGGGGGGTTTACGACGTTTTCTTCATTGATGTATGAGGTGATGACGTTACTTGAAGAGGGACAATGGTTTTATGTGAGTATTTATGTGGGCGGTAGTGTTATTGGCGGGTTTCTCGCGGTGTATATGGGATTGTGGCTGGTTGAGAAATGGGTGTAACAGGAGAAATTGGGATGGAACTGATAGGTGAGTCGACGTTGTTACGGATTTTTATCGGCGAAATGGACAAGTTAAAACATCGCCCTTTGTATGAAGTTATTACCGAAATGGCAAAAACACAGGGATTAGCAGGCGCAACGGTTTTACGCGGTTTGTTGGGGTATGGCGCGTCGAGTCAAGTGCATACGTTTAAATTATTGGAATTGTCGACCGATTTACCAATAATCATTGAAATAATTGATAAAACAGAAAAAATAAATCAATTTTTACCCTCATTAAAGGCATTATTTACAACAGCGAATGTTGGCGGATTGGTGACATTGGAAAAGGTGAACGTCATTCATTATATTGCCGTGCAAAAAGAATGATGATTTTTATTTTATGGCTAGGCTGAAGTAAGATTTCAAAATATATAGAATTTTTATCATTAAAACCGTCTTTAATATTGCGATGGTGCAATCATATCACCCGTAAAGGGGTTATAACTGGGGACAACATTACTGTTGGGAATAACGACTAACCGCGTATTCGGCAAGGAAAATTGTTCTTGTTGATTGTCATAAAACGGGGGTAGCGGATAAGTGGGGGTTAATGTGCCTTGATAGGGTGAAGGCTGATAAAGTGGGTTATCAAGCGGTGTTTGAGCAGGATTATAGCCTGATGATTCTAGCGATTGCCCATAAAATGGGCTGGTCATGTAAGCGGGCAATGCGGGCATATAATAAGTGCTTGCCGAAGATTGCGGGTAAGTTGTTGGGTAATTGTAAGCTGTTGGATTATAGCGATTGTTATTTGTTGAATATAAATAGGGATTATCTGCTTGTTTGTCAGTGATAAACGGATAGCCATTAGTTGGATACGATGCGAGGTATGTATCATCATTTACAGTGGGGTTATAACCGCTGTTACTGGCTGAATTCAATACCGTATTGTCTAATTGTCTGTTATTAGCAGGTGGATATCCATTGCCTGCCATTGAAGGATAGTAATCGTTCACTGCTGAGGTGTCTGATGTGCTGGGAATGGGTTGATAAGTACGATAATCAGATGTAGCAATAGCCGTATTTGCAGGTGTTCGATAGCGATTTTCTTCTGTTGGATTGACGCTTGCAATCTCTTCTTGCGTTTGTAAGGGACGATAACGCGGTTCTTCTGTCCGTTGTGCTTGCCAAGGATTATAAAGCGGTGGCGGATTGTTGTTTGTAACGACAGGCGTTTGCCAAGTGGTTGGCTTGGATTCGTTGAGATAGTGAGTATTAGATGCGTTTTGCCAAACACTGGGTGGTACGGCGTGATTGTCCGCGAACAACAATCCACCCCAGAAAGCAAGTGATAAGCTGATGACACAACGAAGATGTAATTTTAACCAAGCCAAGGGTTTCATAAGCGTCAGTTCACGGTTATTTTATAGGTAAATAATAGAAATATTATAGGGAAAGTAAGCCTTATTGTTTCATTAATTCGACTATAACCGCTTTGGCAATAAACCCGACCATCCCTAAACCCAATGCCAAAAATAAGGTGATATATCCCCATTTTCCTGCATTAGAATCTTTTGCAAGGCGATAAATGATAAACATCATATACGCCATTAGCCCCCCCACACAGGCGGTTAAAATAACGTCTTCATACTGCATCCAAAGTTGTGAATCCATACAAAAAAACCTTAGTGAAAAATGAAATGAATGCTAACCAACTGAACCATTGTTAGCTAGAAAAAAGTCAATTTTGTGAAACTTTTGTTATTTTTTTGAAAATAGCACTTATTTAATCTAGTTATTCAGGGCTAAAGCCATGTTACATACGGTTAGAGGTGAATAACAAAACACTATTCTATACATCTGACATTATTCTGTCACATCGCTAGTGCTAAAATTAGCCCAAATAAGCAATAACTTATAAAGTGTTAGCAGTACTTTTAATGAGGGTAATTTTTATGTTGGAATATGCGGTAACTGATGATTTATCACACATTGATGCGCCATTTATAATGCTGGAAAATACGGTTGCGAGCATTGTTAAAGCACGTGTTTATCTTGAACCCGATTCAACAATTGAGCAAGCAGGGAATATTTTTGCATCCAATAAAGATTTACATGCAATTGCCGTAGTTGATGCGACAAAACCCATTGGTATTATTCATCGCCATCAAATTATGGATATTTTTGTTCAACCCTTTGGACGCGATTTGTATGGAAAAAAAAACGTGTCACGCTTTATGGACACACAACCCCTCGTTGTTGAACACACCACCTCGTTTAAAGAAGCAAGCCAGTATATTACTAAAAATAGTGGTACAACATTTATTCAAGATTTTATTATCGCCAAACAAGGGCGATATAGTGGAATGGGCAATATATTGTCTTTGTTAGAAAGTATTACAACCTTACAAATTAACCAACTCAAAGCAGAAAACACCCGATTATCTACCGAACTAGATGTTACACGACGCTTGCAACAAATGTTGCTCCCTAAAGAATGCGAATTAAGCCAAATTAGTGGGCTAGAAATTGCGGGATTTATGGAGCCTGCGGATGAAGTTGGTGGTGATTATTACGATGTTTTAAAACACGGTGGGCGCGTTAAAATCGGCATTGGCGATGTAACAGGACATGGCTTAGAAAGCGGTGTGCTAATGCTCATGGTGCAAACAGCCGTCAGAACGCTTCTTGCGGTCAACGAAACTGACCCCGTTAAATTCCTCAATGCAGTCAACAGCACGATTTACAGTAACACACAACGCATGGATGCTGATAAAACCATGAGTTTGATTTTATTAGACTACGTGCCAGATGACAAAAGCATTGGTGATGGTGGAACTGTTTTACTCAGTGGACAACATGAAGAAGTATTAGTTGTGCGCGTAGGGGGAGAAGTTGAACGGGTACGTACAGATATGCTCGGTTTTCCCATTGGTTTAGAAGAAAATATTAGCGAATTCGTCGCCCAAGTAAAAATTCATTTAAACACAGGCGATAGCATTGTGTTATATACAGATGGAATTACAGAAGCCCAAAATGATGCAAAAATCCTGTATGGTGTAAAACGTCTCTGTGAAGTATTAGAAAAAAATTGGCACAAATCCGCCAACGAAATTCGTGAAATCCTCATTGAAGACTTACGGAGTCATATAGGCAAGAAAAAATTGCAAGATGACATTACCTTATTAGTCCTGCAACAAACCTAACCGCACCATACGACAATCATCCAATTCACAAATAAATGCACAGACATATTGTAATTGGCATTTTATTTGAATACGCTTCTCAAGGAATAGCATGTTTGCTATCAGGTAGTGCCCGTATGGACAGAAGGTGCTGTTTCCTCTTTGCGCATATAGATAACAATCGTTACCGATGCCCGTCACTTTTCAGCATACAAACCGATTGAGACTATAATTGCATACCCTAATGTATAACATACCATGCCATTCACCATAAAATATCCAACATTGGTTATCCGTCAGTT
The DNA here is from genome assembly GCF_001305575.3 of Beggiatoa leptomitoformis. Taxonomy (NCBI): domain Bacteria; kingdom Pseudomonadati; phylum Pseudomonadota; class Gammaproteobacteria; order Thiotrichales; family Thiotrichaceae; genus Beggiatoa; species Beggiatoa leptomitoformis. Next base: position 2,932,774 of record NZ_CP012373.2, on the reverse strand, counting down.
GTATCACCAAATGATGATAGATAGCGCAACACAGCGAGGAGGCAAGGGTAAACTCGTGAAGAATAAAAATGATGATTTAACAGAACGACTCAATAAACACCCTGAGCTTAAAACGCAATTCCTTGATATTTTGAATTTGATAGAAAATAAGATGTCGAGTGATACATTACTCGACGACGCAATACATAGCGCATTAACCCTAATGCAACACACCCTAAGGGAGGAATATTCCCTACGCATGGTTGACAGTATGACGAGTGATGAACAACTACCTATTCTACATGCCCCCAGCAAAGCCTACCGAATATTTGGCGACTTCACCTTTGAACCGACGGCTGACCGCGAATATTTAGAACTGGGTTTCTCTCCTAGCTCCGTTCCCCTACGTCAACGCTGGCGCAACAACGGCTTATCCGCAAGCTTTCTAGGTGACTACCTCACCACCTTTTTCCCCATTGATGATGCAAACCCAAGCAGCATAAAACGGCGAAAAAAAATTAAAGGCGCAGTAACCTACATTGCCAACGAACTGCTAGAAAATGCGATGAAATTTAGCATTGAAGGCTCACATCTTCCTGTTAGCATTCATCTCCAGTTGCATTCAGACCGCATAATCTTTTATGTTACAAACAGCGTAGTACCGGGAACAACCGACAAATTCTATCGTTTTATTGAAGAACTCAGAAACAGCGATCCTCAAGAACTCTATATTCAACAAGTAGAAAAAAATATGGAAGACGAAGAAGGAAGCTCCTCAGGTTTAGGATTACTCACCATGATGAATGACTACGGCGCAAGTGTCGCATGGCGATTCGATACAATACAGATAGAACCTGAAGAAACGATGGTAACAACAATGGTTCAATTAATTGTTTAGTTGCATTTTGTGTAGGAGCTTAGGAACAGTGAACATAGAAACAGAAGATTACAAAGTCATGTATGATGAAAGTTTATCAACTGTTACCTTTCAGGGATTTTTGCAACTGAATGGCATGACAGAATACGCGCCCATCACAGACTTATTAAATGGTATCGCCGACAAAAACCCGCCTCATATTAAATTAGACCTCCGTCAATTAGAACTGCTAAACAGCTCAGGCATCAATATGATTTCTAAATTTGTACTAAAAATTCGTAAAATAGAAACTATTAACATGAGCGTGTTAGGGTCTGAAGATGTTGAATGGCAAGATAAATCGCTGAATAACTTAAAAAGGCTAATGCCCAGTTTACAACTAGAATGGGAATAATCCCCAAACGGATTAATCCGTAACCATCTTAAACAACACAAATATTACCTATTCCCGTGTCCCAACATGGGAATATTTTAATAATACAAGCGCGCAATAAGAGACACTTCCGCGTTTTAAAATACCAAAAGTCCACCGACAACTACTTGACGCAATCTAAATTTAACTATAATATCTCCCACTCTTTCTAAAAGGGCGATTAGCTCAGCGGTAGAGCACTGCCTTCACACGGCAGGGGTCACTGGTTCAATCCCAGTATCGCCCACCACTTACAAACATCTATCTCTAAAAACGTACTTTTGTCCAAAATAGATGTAGGTGGCTTTTTTTTATCTATTTGCAAATGCATATTTTGTGGGACGGGAAAATAAAAATTATCTTAGGTTTCCAAAAAAGCACTTGGACTTATAACGCAAAAAGCGATTGCAAAACATCAATGACTACTTGCTGTTCTGCTTTTTGAATACATCCCAACTGTTTAACCAACCGTTTTTTATCGACTGTGCGTATTTGGTCCAACACTATCTGCCCACTTTTTCCATTAAAAGAACAATCAACACGGGTAGGATAACCAACTCGAGTAACTGTAGTCATGGGAGCGATAATAACAGTTGAAATAGATTGATTCATCTCATCAGGAGAAATAATCAAACAAGGACGCGTTTTTTGAATTTCTGCCCCCACAGTTGGATCAAGATTCACTAAAAAAATATCAAACCGCTTAACATTTACCACTGCCATTCGCTATCCCATTCAGTTGTTAATCCTGATTCATCTAATAATGTATCATCGCCATTGTTTGCCATCTTTTGAAACTGCACATCCCAACCTTGCCGTGCTACACGTAATGGACGGATAATCAATTCATTATCAGTGAGTTCCATTTCAATTTTACCATCAATAATTCCCAATTGTTGCAATGAGGACTTAGGAATGCGCACCCCACGGGAATTACCTATTTTAACCAAGCTAGTTTGTAAAATAGTTGCCATTTATATCACCAATACGGTAAGATAAGTACATTGTAATTACATTATATATCTATTTAAAGAAGTATCAAAGAAGAACTTGAAGATTTCACACGGCAGGGGTCACTGGTTCAATCCCAGTATCGCCCACCACTTACAACCCCCCTATCTAAAAACGTGTCAAAAACGTGATGAATCGGTAATTCTTAATATTCATTTTATTTATTATTTTACATATAGATATATACGTCTTGACCGTGTTAAAAACGTGCTAATTGTCTAATGTAAGCGTCGGTATATTATTTGTAAATGCACATATCTTTTATGTGTTAATTTTATATCCGAATGCCCTAAAAGATGTGCAATTTCTACCATTGATACGCCACGTTGTGCCAACCAGCTCGCACATGTATGACGTAAATCATGGATGTGAAAATCTTCAATGCCCGCTTTTTTTGTTGCTGTGTTAAAAGCGCGGTCTATGTCGCCAAATCGTTCCCCCGTATTCTTTGTAAACACATGTATTGCCTTAATACCCTGTGTGTGTTGCCATGTTTGCATAGCATTGATAGCAAGTAATGCTGTGTTATTTAGATATAGCAACAGTACTATAAAAAGATTAAACAGAATATCCGTAAAAAGAGCGCATCAATAGAACAATTTGCTCGTTACCAAGCTCCGCTTGCCGAGTACAAGCGGACTTAAGCGTGTGGCGTTCAAGTACCCGCCAAGCAGCGCTTGGCAAATAGGCATTACCAAGTGAAACTTGGTAACGAGCAATACTTTTTTACGGCAATCTGTTGAATAGGTCATTTCTTATCCGATTCTTGAATATCTTCCTGTTCCTGTTCTCTAATACATTGCAGTGCTATATCGACACGCGCGCGTCGAATCTCGCTATTTCTAACAATTTCTTCCCAAGAATAGGGTGTGGTTTGTGCAGTGTTATTCATTTCTGTATCCTATAGTTTTGTGTGTAATCGTGATTGATTACAGTTACAGAATACTCGCATTTTGCGAATATGTAAACGCAATTTGCAAATATTTTTTAGGTGAAAATATGAGCGAAGCCATAGATGTATTAAACCGATTAGCAACTGTATTACAGGCTAAACATGACGCTGACCTAGCACGAAAATTAGAAGTAAGTACAAGTACAATAGCAACATGGAAAGCAAGAGACACAATTCCTTACAAGATTTGTGTTGATATTGCTAGACGTGAAAAAGTCTCGCTTGACTGGTTATTGAACGGGGAAGAATTCGCAATTGCGAATACATCACCAAAAATGCAGGCAATCATGAAACTGATTGCTGATTTAGATGAAGGGCAACAAGGGAAAATTTTTTCACTCATTCAAGATGAGAAACGTTACACAGAGATGAGAGAACAAATAAACCAACTCAATCAACTGATAAAAGAGAGTAAAACTGCATGAAAAAAATAACCCTACTGTTAATCATGCTGTCTCAAGCCGTATTTGCCGCTGATGAATTTTGTTGTCGTTATTGCACACCTGAGAGCAAGCCTTGTGGAGCCGCTTGTATTCCGTTGAATTACGAGTGCAAAAAAGGTGAAGGATGTGCTTGCTCATCAGCTAATAAACGCTCAGGACAAGGCTCTATTTATCAGAACGGCTTTAATATGGGACGTGATATTGGCTTAAGAGAATGTAAACAAGTAATAGAAAAATGCGCGGATAAAAATGATTGTTTAACCTTATTAGATGCCTTAGCAACACCAAAAACAGCACAAAACTAGCTATTAATTTTTATGTTATTCACATTGATTACACCTTGTCGTAATTTAAATTATTTTTAACGTTTAAAATCAAACAGATAACGGGAAGCTACCAATATAACCCACTGATTTTGATTACAGATTTTTATATAAAAAAAATGTTAAAAAATACCCTTTCAAACACATAATGAAGGGTAAAAAATGAACTTAATTACGCCATTTAACGGCATTAATATTGTCGCGCTACGCAATAACGCGCAAGGTACAGGTACATTAAGATATACGCCTGAAGTTGGAACGAAACAGATTACTACCGTTGCGGTTATTGGCGGGCGTAATGGCGGTGTTAATTCTGACTATTTTTTAATGAAATTAAACGGTGTACCTGTATCAATTCCTAATGTTTTTAGTATTCAGACATTACGCACTAGTATGTTGTCCACAACGGCAATTACTGACGCTTTTGATATTGGTGGATTGAATGGCTCAAGTTTCACACTAACCACTAAAAACGGTTATCCGATTACAATCACACCCGATTATGATGATGGAACTGGAAATTTAACCTATACCGCATTACAAAACGCCAACATCTTAGATATTGGATTTACCGTTACACAAGCGGGCATTCCCCCCACTGGTTATAAAGGCGTGCTTACTTGGCAATCGCCCAATGATACCGTTGGCGCAAGCGTTAGCGTAAAAACTGGTATTCAAACAGTAATCAGTGGCAATGGCACAAGTGAAATTGTTGTTAATATCACCCCTCAATTACTACCTGATACACCCACAATAGCCGATATTAATATCCCAACAAGCCAAATTATTACCGCTTCACGTTGGGCGTTTAAGCACTCGGTTAATGCCTCAACTAATCCCAATTTTGACGCTTTAAAAGTTGGTTTCGACACGACTATTGTCGTTACTTTCACAAATACATAAGCTAATTTGTAGAAAAAACGCACGCGGTGAAATAGACAAAACGGCTTTATTTAATGCACTGATAGCACGCTCGCCTTATAAAAACAAGCCTGTAACCCGTATTATTAATTTCCGTCTGATTTTTACGACACCCCTTTACGTTTCGCTCCAAAATCACCTAATACACTCCAAACCATACTAATACTTAGAATAATAAGTAAATTATTGTCTAGCACCCTCTATAGAACCCACTTAGAATCTTGTGTAAAATGTAATAAATAAACAATATTATTATCCAATTAATTGCATATATTACAAATTATCACGGGCTACGAGTATCATCAATAAACTAATAACCCAGTTACAAATTATTAAATACCCGCGTTCACCCTAAACTGCTCAGGAACAAACCAAAAAAACGTTACCCTAAAATCAGAGATGAAACCCAGCTTACGCTTTCTCCTCAAAAATACTAAACATCATTTTGAAAATGCTAACTAAAAAAACGTAATCTGTGTTTTATTAGACAAATAACTATACCGACGGCTTCTTTTTAAAAGATTTAAAATAAGTTCTACAAGCCACTATTGTCGATAAACAGCACGGAAGGGGGTTCTGATGACAAATAACACCATAACAGATAACACAAACCTTGAAACAGGCGGCGCGTATGAAATTATCCGTCAACGCTTAAACCAACAAGGCGAATTACTAGGGACAAAATTAAACGCACTCAATCAACGGCGTATCGACGTTTTCGGCAGTACCCAAATGAGCATCATCGGTCAAACACGAGTGCGCACCGAGAATAACTGCGTCCCGCGCGATATTCTCAACATGGGCAACCACTTATTGTTTGGTTACAATGTTTTCATGGGATTAAAATCAGAAACCAAAGTAAGCGACGTTTTCAGCCTGCACAGCATAGAAGAAACCGCTGACGGTTACGAATTCGCTCCCCTCCCGCTTGAAAACTGCCTTTTATCGGATAACCGTTTTACCAACGATTTTCAAGAACTCTATCGCTATTACAAAGAAGCCAAACTCAGCCAATTACGCAATGCACAAGGCAAAAAACTCGCTGTTTTTCAAGTAGGTAAAACCTTGCAAGATGCAAAAGTTTTTCGCTGGTCAGTCGATGCTGATGGCAATGTTAGCTATATCGACAATCGTGGCGAACGCGATAATATCTATCCTGCTTCCCATGATTTCGATTGGCGCATGACCAGCCGCGAAAGTCATATCATGGGACGACACCCACATGTTTCTATTTTAGATGAAATTTTTGTTGAAACGGTTGGAGGAACACTCACCGTTAAAGTAGAAAACAACACCGAAGATGGCTTAGGGATTTACAACGAGCCTGTTGATGATGTCAATCAATCACTCGCTGATGCACAAATTTATTTTGCTAAACTAGGCGAACTCATTTTATTAAAAATGCGCCCTTATCGAGAAGAAAAGTTCCGTTACTTGGTTTTTAACAAATTAACACAAAAAGTAATGCGAATTGACGCGATAGGACAAGCCTGTGTACAGCTACCTGAAGACCACGGCATTATTTTTCCGGGCGGATATTATTTAAAAAATGGGGAAAGTAAGTTGTTTGAAGGGGATGATTTAAGCAATATGCGCTATAAGCGTATGATTCGCTCCCCAAATGGAGAAGATGTATTATTTATCTTTCATCAAGCAGAAATTGGTAAATTAGTCCTATTTTCCTATAACTTAATTCGTAAAGAAGTACAAAATCCAATTATTTGTCATGGCTATTCTATTTTTAAAGATGGTCGAATGGTCGTGTTCCGCGCGGATGATAATACCCCTGTGCGCGTGCATCCCATGCAAATCTGGCAAACACCCTATATGAGCGATGAATATGCTGCTCAAGTGCCGAAAGATGGCTCATTTATTGGTAAAATTGGTAATCCTGAATTAGTTCGTGGTATTTCTGATAGTTATAGCATTAAACGCATGATTGATGAGCAAAGCCCCAATATGGCAATTTATGAACAACTGCTCACGAATGTGCAAAAAGCCATTGATGCTTATCATTGGTTAGGACATGCAGATGTAGGCAATTTATTGGCTATTTTAAAAGAAATTCAAACAAATACAAATCTTATTCGTGCAGAATTTGAAAAAGTTCAAACGCTACAACGCGAAGCAGAAAAGTCTATTAATGATGCGGAAAATTTACAAAATTCATTAATCAATGCTATTCAACAAGCCAGTCGCTGGCAAACAATTGAAGAATACGTAAAATATCTAACAGAATTACGCACACAACGTGGACGCTTGATTAGCTTGCGGGATGTACGTTATGTTGATGTAGAACGGCTAAATCACTTAGAAGCAAGCGTTATTGAAGGATTTAATCAGTTAAGTCAAAAAACGGTTACTTTTTTATTACAAGACAGTGCGTTACAACCTTATCATCAAACATTAGAAAGCTATTTAACCACAATTCCCACCTTAAAAAACACCTTAGAAATAAAACCATTACAAGAATCTTTAGATAACACGGCGGTTGGTTTAGCGTTATTGAATACGGTTTTAAATGATTTAAGTATTGAAGACCCCAATGTTCGCACAAAGATTATTGAAGAAATTTCTGATGTTTACGCTAAATTAAATCGTGTGCGGGCTGAACTGACGTTACACCGTAAAAGTTTGTCTTCAACAGAAGCCGTTGCTGCTTTTGCCGCGCAGTTTAAACTTTTTTCGCAAAACGTCGCGGGGGCAATGGCGCAAGCAGACACGCCCGACAAAGCGGATGAACAATTAACCCGTTTATTAGTGCAGTTAGAGGATTTAGATAGCCGTTTTAGTGATTTTGAGGAATTTTTAAGTCAAATTGCAGACAAGCGCGATGAAGTTTATGCCAGTTTTGAAGCCCGTAAACAAGCCTTAGTTGAAGAACGTCAACGCCGTGCTTTACATCTTAGTCAAACCGCAGAACGGATTTTACAAGGCGTTATTCGCCGTGCGGCTAGTTTTCAAACAGCCGATGAACAAAATGCCTATTTTGTAGCAGATGCAATGGTTTTAAAAATCCGTGAGTTAATAAAGCAGTTATATGATTTAGGCGATAGCGTAAAAGCAGGGGATGTTGAATCGCGTTTAAAATCCGCCCGTGACCAAGCTGTCCGAGAATTACGCGATAAACAAGATATTTTTGTTGATAATGGCGCGGTTATTTTACTGGGAAAACATCGTTTTAGTGTTAATACCCAAGTTTTAGATTTAACCCTTGTCCCCCATGAAAAAGATGGGGAAAAGCGTTTAGTCGTCCATTTAACAGGAACAGATTATTTTCAGCCCTTAGAAGATGCAACGTTAAATGCAAGTCAAGCCTATTGGGAGCGGGCGTTAATCTCTGAATCAGAAAGTGTTTATCGGGGGGAATATTTGGCGTATCAATTATTAAGAGAAAACCAACTATCATCCTCTTTTGAACCTGATAATTTATTGACGTCTATTCGCCGTTATGCGACAGACCATTATGAAGAGGGCTATGAACGCGGTGTGCATGATGTTGATGCCAGTCTTATTTTAGCGAAGTTGTATGATTTGCAGAAAAATGTCGGTTTACTGCGTTTTAGCCCTACTTGTCGCGCATTAGCACAGTTATTCTGGAGTTTTTATCCACATCGTGAACAGTGTGTGTTATGGGAACGAAGCGCGAAAAGTTTACAGCAATTGCAAACTTTATTCGGCACAGGCTGGGAAACTTTTACGAATACGTTAGCCGCCGAGTTGCATCAGGCTATTCATCATTTTTTATCGCAACAAGATATTGTTTTTGAAGAAAAAGATATTGCGCTGGCAGGGCAGTATTTAATTGCAGAATTAAAACAAGAAACTTTGCGTTTTACCGTAACAGGTGCAGCATTACAACAAGCAGCCACATTTTTAAAAGTCTTGGATACACGTCAACAGCGGGTTGAATTTGAAGCTGATGTAAAATCTTTACGTGGTTATTTGGTTAAACAGTGTGCTTTATTAAATGCTTGGATAGTAGGTGTTTTTCAGCCAACCGTTATGCCTACAGAACAGGTGTTAGAAATCACGGCTATTTTATTAGCGCAAGCAGAAGGATTAAGTCAGCAGGCAAATACGGCGCAAACACAGGTTATTTTAACAGGTTTATTGGGACAACATCCCCGTATTCGGGAGAGAAATCTTGTTGTACAACTGGATGATTTTTTAGAGCGATTACAACAGCATTGCACTGTTGAAATACCTGCATATAAAACTTTTCGACGCTTACGCCAACAAGTGATTGAACGTGAACGGAAAAATTTACGCTTGCATGAGTTAAAGCCACAACCTTTAACTTCATTTGTGCGCAATCGTTTGATTAATGAGGTTTATTTACCATTGATTGGCGATAATTTTGCCAAACAATTGGGTACGGTTGGTGAGCAAAAGCGCACGGATTTGATGGGGTTACTGTTGTTAATTTCCCCACCCGGTTATGGCAAAACAACGTTATTGGAATATATTGCCCAACGCTTGGGCTTGATTTTTGTGAAAATTAATTGTCCAACCATTGGACATCAGGTCGTTTCTGTTGACCCGACAGAAGCACGCAGTGCAACCGCGCGACAGGAGTTGTTAAAGTTAAATCTGGCGTTAGAAATGGGCAATAATATCATGTTGTATTTAGATGATATTCAGCATAGTAACCCTGAGTTTTTACAAAAATTTATTTCTTTAGCGGATGGGCAGCGAAAAATTGAAGGGGTATGGCAAGGTGTGTCGAAAACCTATGATTTTCGGGGGAAACGTTTTTGTATTGCGATGGCGGGCAATCCTTATACAGAATCGGGGGAAACATTTAAAATTCCTGATATGTTGGCAAATCGGGCAGATATTTACAATTTAGGCGATGTTTTGGGTGGAAAAGAAGCTTTATTTGCGTTGAGTTATTTAGAAAATTGTTTAACCTCTAATGCCGTATTAGCCCCTTTGGCAAATCGGGAGCGTGAAGACTTGTATCGTTTGGTTCGTTTAGCGCAAGGGGAAACGGTCAACGCGAGTGAGTTTATTCATGCCTATTCAGCAACAGAGTTGCGTGAAATGACGGATATTTTCCATAAATTATTCCAAGTGCAAACGGTTTTATTAAAGGTTAATCAACAGTATATTGCTTCTGCCGCACAACAAGAGGCGTACAGAACCGAACCACCCTTTAAGCTACAGGGTAGTTACCGCAACATGAATAAGTTAGCAGAAAAAGTGGTTGCGGTGATGAATGCGACGGAGTTGCAAAATTTAATAACTGACCATTATCAAGGAGAAGCACAAACGCTGACGACAGGAGCGGAAGAAAATTTATTAAAACTTGCTGAGTTACGGGATTGTTTAAGTCCTGAGCAACAGGCACGTTGGGAACAAATTAAAAGCACTTATCATCGTTTAAAAACCAGTAGTGACCCTGATGCTGACCCTGCGATACAAGTTGTCAGTCAATTGGCGAATTTAGCCACACAGTTAGAGAATATTCGTTTAACTATGTTGAAGGCGGTACAAACACAAGCGGTTCAGCAAGACCGTTTGACAAAAATAATCCCACCCGCTGCCTCACCGTTCGCGCCTGAGCAGGTAATACAAGTGCTTAATTATTTGTCAGCATTACCCAAATTGTTGCAGGCGTTAAATACGGAAAAACCCGTTAGCCCTGTTGTACCGACGGCGCAAATTGAGCAATTGGTTAAACATTTATCGGTTTTGCCCGCTTTGAGTAAAGCCTTAGGGGATGCGAAAGTTGATGTTAATGTTGTGAATCAGTTACCACAAGGGATGGAAGTCGTTTTACAACAATTAGTTGATATGGTTGAGGCAACATTAATGCCGTTAGTACGTGGCTTTGAGCGGAAATCGCGGTTAGATTTGGTTATTTGGAATCGTTTAAAAGATGTTTCTGAAACCTTGCGCGAAATTTATCCTGAGGCATTTAAAAAAGCGCGCGCGCAAAAACATACGCCTTTTTTGGGCAATGAGGAATAATATTTAGTTATGTTTTTGATTGGCTATTAGATGCGTTATAAGACTTTCAAAAGTCTTAATATTGCGTATAAGAAAAGTATATTTGTCTGTAGGCGAGCTGTTAGAGATTGCCAGCGGATTATGCGGTTTATCTGACGATGACGGCAGATTGTCCAACGGTTGTTAAAGAGACTTTAACCACTTTTTTACTAACAGGGAGAAAACGTTGTAGTTCTTCCAACGCATTTTCATAGACATTGCGTTTAAAATAGACAACTTCTTCAAGTGGATACCAGTAATCAACCCATTTCCATCTGTCAAACTCTGGGGCGTTGGTACTGGTTAGGGAAACATGACTATCATCACAAGCCAGTTGTAGCATAAACCACATTTGCTTTTGCCCAATACACAGGGGTTTTTGGTGATAGCGGATAAGATTTTTTGGGAGGTTGTAGCGTAGCCATTGTTTGGTACAGCCAACGACTTTTACGTGTTTACTGGTTAAACCGACTTCTTCATATAGTTCACGATAAACCGCTTGTTCGGGTTTTTCGTGGGCTTTAATGCCACCTTGTGGAAACTGCCACGCATTTTGTCCTACTCTTTTTGCCCAGAAAACGCGCCCTTCCCGATTAACGAGAATGATACCGACATTTAATCTGTAACCGTCTGTATCTATCATGGTTGTCACCGTTAGTGCGTCATTTAAGAGAAAGTTGAAAAGTCAATGGGTTGTGTATCCATCATCGGTCGTTCACGTTCACGCCAACGCTTACCACTATTATCCAAACAAGTGCCAGATTCGTAAATGTGATTGTTTTTAACTATAGCAAAGAGACAGTCAATTTACACGCTCTAAAACCAAAAATGTATAATTAAATGGATTTTTTGCATCTGCAGCATGTGTTTCGCGTTGCGTTACTTGCCAATTTTCGGGTTTGTAGTCGGGGAAATAAGTATCTCCTACAAACTCGCCTTCGATAATGGTAAGGTAAAGTCGTTGCGCATAAGGCAGTAATGTTGCGTAAACACTGCCCCCACCAATTACCATAAGCTCTGGATAGTCGTGAAGAACATGCAATACTTCTGCCAAGCTGTGTATTACTTGACAGCCTTCAACGTGCAAATCAAGTTGATGAGAGAGAATAATTGTCTGTCGTCCCGGTAGGGGTTTACCAATGGATTCATAGGTTTTACGTCCCATAACCATGGGTTTTCCCATAGTGATACGTCGAAAATAACTTAAATCAGCGGGTAAGTGCCAAGGCATTTTGTTATTAAATCCAATTATCCGTTGGGGATTCATGGCAACAATAACGCTAATTATGCCCTGTTTTGTAGCAGGTGTTTTCATACGGTCATCGGGTTTAAGGTTTGAGTGGGTGGGATTTTTCGCGTATCCCAATGGGCAATTGCCCATTCCCAAAAAGTGGGTAACGTGCTGTTATATAAAAAAAGCGGCGGTTGTTGACCTAACAATTTGAGTACCTGATATAACAGGGGGATGGGGTGCGTAGGATTAATGGGGGGTGCGTGGTTTTGTTTGCTCAGTTTGCGCCCTGTTGTGTCCACAATTAGGGGTAAGTGGGCGTAGTATGGGGTTGGGTATTGTAGCAGGGTTTGTAAGTAGCATTGGCGGGGGGTGTTATCGAGCAAATCAACGCCGCGCACAATGTGTGTAATACCTTGCGCGGCATCATCAACAACAACCGCGAGTTGATATGCAAAAATGCCATCACGTCGTTTTAAAACAAAATCGCCTACACTGTCGGCAAGATTTTGGCGGATTTCCCCTTGAATCTCATCGTTAATGCGGATGATGTCTGTATTAGTTTTTAACCGAATAGCATGTGCTAGAAACGACGCAGGGGGATGTGTACGACAGTATCCTGAATAAATCATGCCCGTTGTTAAACGGCGAGGACAAATACAAGGATAGGTTAGTTGACGGGTGTTAAGACATGCTAGCGCGGTTTGATAATGCGTAAGCCGTTGGCTTTGATACCATACTTCTCCATCCCAATACATTCCCAGTTGTATTAGGGTATCTAGTATGGCAGCACTCGCCCCTTGCACATTACGCGGGATGTCTAAATCTTCAATCCGAACTAGCCACTCACCTTGATGATGGCGGGCATGTAAAAAACTACCAACTGCTGTCAGCAAAGAGCCAAAATGTAAATAGCCCGTTGGTGAAGGCGCGAAACGCCCTCGATAAAGAGGTGTTGTAATCAATGGCTGTTAATAACCCTGCCCGCTTTTTAATTTATCGGCTAGGCATTAGGCGTGTTGTTTTTCACGAAATTCATCTAACGTTTTGCAATCAATACATTTTGTTGCAGTAGGTCGCGCTTCTAAACGGCGCACACCAACTTCTACGCCGCAGGCTTCGCAATAACCATAATCACCTGTTTTAATCAGTTGTAAAGATTCGTCAATCTTCTTAATTAATTTACGTTCTCTGTCACGAGTGCGTAATTCCAGCGTGAATTCTTCCTCTTGCGTTGCGCGGTCATTCGGGTCAGGAAAGTTCGCTGCATCATCTTGCATGTGATGTACGGTGCGATCAACTTCTTCCATCAAACTCTTTTTCCATTCGAGTAAGATTTCTTCGAAGTGTTTCAACTGATTATCATTCATGTATTCTTCGCCTTCTACTAACTCGTAGGGCTTAAATACGGGGTCTTTGCTTTTATCTAACATGGGGATTGCCTCCTCATTATTTTTAAAAAAAGTGTTGCCTTATACCAAAAAAAAGAGCAGAACACAAGAAAAATAACTTAGTAGTATAGTCTATGTGCAGATAGATTGATAAAACATCAGTCATTCTATTTATCCGCAGTCTGTTTGGTTTTACGTAAAATCAATTAGCCAACGGATTTAATTTTTGAGAGAACATCCCGCTTCGGTTAAAATGTTTCATCTATTTACCCTTATAAATTATGAAGTCTTATGAAAACAATTTTGGTCGTGGGTGGTGCGGGTTATATTGGTTCACATATCGTTAAGCTATTGTTAAAAGAAAAATATCGTGTTATTACTTTTGATAATTTATCCACAGGTTATCGCCATGCGGTTTTAGGCGGCGAGTTTTTTCTTGGCGACTTAGCCAATCGTGATGATTTACGACGTGTTTTTCAACATTATCCGATTGATGGGGTTATGCACTTCGCATCATTTATTCAAGTTGGCGAATCCGTTACCCATCCTGACAAATACTATCAAAATAATTTTGTTAATACGCTAAATTTATTAGATATTATGCTAGAGCAAGGGGTGAAAGCCTGCCTTTTTTCCTCAACAGCCGCTATTTTTGGCGAACCGCTCTACGTACCGATTGATGAAAAACATCCAAAAAACCCTGCAAATCCTTATGGACGCACCAAATGGATGGTTGAACAACTCTTGAATGACTATGATAGGGCATACGGGTTGCGCGCTATTTGTTTACGTTATTTCAATGCGGCAGGGGCTGACCCAGAATGTCAGCTAGGGGAATGTCATGAACCTGAAACACATTTAATTCCGCTAGTATTACAGACAGCTTCTGGGCGACGCAAAAGTATCACGGTTTTTGGTCAAGAATATGACACCCCTGATGGCACTTGCATTCGGGATTATGTCCATATACAAGACTTATGCCAAGCGCATTTACTCGCCTTAGAACAGCTATTACACGGCGCGCCTAGCGATGTTTACAACTTAGGCAATGGTGCAGGGTTTTCAGTTCGTGAAGTGATTACAAGTGCGCAACAAGTCACACAGCGAAATATTACGGTTATTTATGGTGCAAGCCGTGCGGGCGATACCGCGCGATTAGTCGCTGATGCAACCAAAGCCCGCCAACAATTGGGTTGGAATCCACAATTTGCTGATTTATCAACTATTATTCAACATGCGTGGCAATGGGAATTGCAACAATTACAACAAAAGGGAAGAGGATGATGGACTTATTAGCACGAGTACAGCACTTATTTATGGCTAGCATCACATTGAAAACCCAAGCGTTGCCACTCCTTGCGCCTGTTATTGTTCGCGCCGCAGAAATGCTTGTTATGGGCTTTCATCAACAAAAGAAAGTTCTCAGTTGTGGCAATGGCGGTTCAGCAGGTGATGCGCAACATTTTTCCTCAGAAATGTTAAATCGCTTTGAACGGGAGCGTGTAGGCTTGCCCGCCGTTGCCTTGACAACCGATAGCTCGACTATTACCTCTATTGCTAATGATTATGCTTACGAACAAGTTTTTGCTAAACAGATTTATGCACTTGGACAAGATGGGGATATTCTCCTTGCCATCAGCACCAGTGGTAATTCTGCCAATGTGATTCAAGCCATTCATGCTGCACATGAAAAACAAATGCGTGTCATCTGCTTAACGGGAAAAGACGGGGGCAAAATGGCCGAATTATTGTCTCCTGAAGATATAGAAATTCGTGTATCCAGCATGTCAACGGCGCGTATTCAAGAAGTTCATTTATTAATTATCCATTGTTTATGTGATTTAATTGACAGACAGTTATTAGGAGCAGAATAGTTTTTAGTTAGGCTAATTAACTTAAATAAATTATTGATTAATAATGAAATAGCTATTCTAAAAACCCCGTGTACCTGACAATTTTGATGCAGACAAGCGGTTAATTTATTTTAATCCTGAAAGACTTGATTAAATATATCTGCTTTAATTTACTGTATTTTTAATAATTAGCTAACATAACAAAAGCGAGACGCGGTTATTCTTTAACGAAAATATCGAGTATTATGATGATGACGATTCCAAACATCTTTATTGGTCTTTAACCCTTTAAAGATACTGCTAAACTCAATGGTAAATCCTTTATTCTCCCCTCATACTGTGTAAAGTAATACTTTATGTCTGATAAAAAAATTAGCTTATCCTTAATCGAAGAAACGCCTATAAAAGTGCCTGATGAGATTCAACGCATTGGCAGTGAAGCCGTGCAAGCAGTCTGGCAAGTGGCACAATCTATTGCATATACCGAAATTTGCAAAATTCGCGATGCCTCAGCATTGGTTGAAAAAGAGGTTTTAGCGCAAAAACAAGATGCCTTGCAACAAGTAGAGAAGATTAATATAGAATTGCAACAAGCATTGTCACGGATAGACAATATCACTAAAGAAAATAAGTCATTACAAATTGACTTGGATCGTGAAATTGGTGAACTGAATACAGCACACAGTCAACTTGCTATTTTACAAGAAAAAGTAGATAAGCAAGAACATGAGATTAAAAACTTATGTGAAGAGCTAGGCCGAGCGCGCGAAACTATCGAAGTCTCGCAAAAACGTCTGCATGAGGTTGTTTATCAAAGTCAACAAGACCAAACAGATTTACGTAATCTGCGCGAGGAAGTGACCGTACAACAACGTAATCGGGAACGGTTAGAAAAAACGTTAAATACCGCTACGTTAGAAGCTGAACAAAGTTGGAAACAACTGAAACTTGAGCAAACTAAATCCGCTGTTGCAGAGGCATTAACGCAAGAATTACGTGAAACCACACGCAAATTAGAAAGCGATGTTAAAGTCTTGAAAGAAGACAAACAAGAGTTTCGTGAAGCACGCAATACTGAAGAAAAAGCACGCATTGAAACAGAAAAGAAACTCATTGCAGTGACAACACGCGCCGAAACACAAGAAAAAGTTTACAGAGAAACGATTGCAAAATTAGAACAAGAGAATACCTTTATTAAAGGTGAAGCAAATACCTTACGTACACGTATTATCAAGGCGGAGGGAGCATTGGAACGGGAGAAAAAAGCAATCGAGCGGTTGGAAACAAAATTGGTAGCAACCTCTGGAAATAAATGAATTTCATTCCACAATTATCGGGAATAAAATATGTATCGTTCATTCGTGATGTTAGCGTTACTAAGCGGTTTATTGGCCGCTTGTTCAGACTCTTCCACCAATAACAACGCAACGAGTAGCAAAGAAAAATCGTCTTCTTTGCCTGCTACGATAACAGAAGATGTCAAACGTCCCATAGACAAAGCCAAAGCCGTAGAAGGGATTATACAAGAACATAGCAAACAGCAAGAACAGGAAAATCAATAAAATAACCTGTTTATTTTTCCACATCTCATTATAAATACTTGCGCCCTTCTGTTAAAATGGGAAAAGTTCGACAGGTGTTTACGCCTGTTTGCGTTTAAATTCTGTTGAGGTTTTCTCGTCTTTTGTCACTAACTCTCCTAAGAAGACATTATGTCAGCCGTATTTTAATGCTTCTTTAGGAGGGCTTTAGCTATGATAAACATCAAATGAATCTATTTAATGCAAGGTTTTTATAGCGAACTCGCGTTAAAATAGTCAAGACAATAATACATCAGCCTATCTATTAGACATTTGGAAAGTGGAATGAATACTTATACTCTCCATTAAATAATAACTGATGTGTAACTAATGACTTTACTCTTAACGATATACCTTCCTTTTTTATTAATAACTGTTGTCATATCAAGTTATTTCTCATGCGATGTGAATCGCACTTATTTGGTTTAAAGTATTATGAAATTTGTTGATGAAGCCACAATTGAAGTACTCGCTGGTAAAGGGGGCGATGGTTGTCTTAGTTTTCGCCGTGAAAAATTTATTCCCAAAGGGGGGCCTGATGGCGGAGATGGCGGACAAGGGGGAAGCGTCTATCTTATTGCGTCTATTGAGTTTAATACCTTAGTTGATTTTCGTTATAGACGACATTTTCGGGCTAAAAATGGTCAGCCGGGAATGGGTAGCCAGTGTTATGGCAAAGGTGGGGAGGATTTATATATCACCGTCCCTATTGGAACTACCGTTTATGATTGTGATACCGATGAGTTATTGGGCGACTTAGTCCGTGCTGACCAAACCTTGTTAGTTGCAAAAGGGGGGTTGGGCGGTTTAGGCAATATTCATTTTAAAAGTAGCGTTAATCGCGCGCCACGCAAAACCACCGATGGCACGATTGGTGAGGAACGTACACTGCGTTTAGAACTGCAAGTATTAGCTGATGTAGGATTGTTAGGAATGCCTAACGCGGGTAAATCCACCTTTATTCGGGCGGTTTCCGCAGCACGTCCTAAAGTTGCAGATTATCCATTTACAACCTTGCATCCCCATTTAGGGGTTGTCAAAATTGAAGAACATCGCAGTTTTGTAATGGCAGACATCCCCGGTTTAATTGAAGGGGCGGCAGAAGGAATTGGTTTAGGTATCAAGTTTTTAAAACATTTATCGCGTACAGGCTTACTGTTGCATGTTGTTGATGTCGCACCGCTAGAAGAAGACCCTGTTGATGCGGTACATATTATCGAACAAGAGTTGGGAAAATACAGCGACGCATTAGCAGAAAAAAAACGCTGGTTAGTGTTGAATAAAGTTGATTTATTAGCCCCTGAGGTGCAAGCACAACACTGTCAAGCGATTATTGACCGTTTGCAGTGGCAAGAGCCTGTCTTTCAAGTTTCAGCAGTGACAGGACAAGGTTGTCAAGAATTGTGCTATCAAATCATGCAATACCTAGAAGCGGCTAAAGCTGAATATGCAGAGCGTGAAAAAAATAATCTGCTGATAGACCCTCTCTTGATGGATGACGAAATATCATCCCCTGAATAAATCGTTGCACAAACGACACCCCAGTGAATGGCGAATGTACGCATTCGCCAACTGTACAACATCAGGATTACTTCGGTAATATCCTAGAAACTGAATGATGTTTCCATGCTTTCTTTAGATTAAAAAATGGCTGGAAACAACGGGTAATATTTATCGTATCGATAATCGTACTACAGCGATAATAAATCCCTATTCATCTCTTTCCCATTATAAACGACTGAGACAAAGGACAAGAAATGCTGGTTGAGTTCTGTCGAAAAATTGAACGTACTAAAGAATTTCAAAACTTTATTATTGGTACTATCTTTTTTTCCGTTTTTCTTGTCTGCTTAGAAGGTTATCCCGAGCTGCTTAACAGTTACGGGCATCTTTTTTATTGGTTAGACCATATTATTTTTATCATTTTTTTAATAGAAATTATCATTCGTATCGGGACGTATGGACGACAATTTGGACAGTTTTTTCTAGACAAATGGAATGTTTTTGATTTTTTACTCGTTGCCGTTTACCTATTACCCAGTACCCATTTTGCTATTTTTCTTCGTTTTGTCCGTATATTACGACTATTTCGGCTACTGGCTATTGTGCAACAACGAGAAATAGAACATTTACAAAATATTCAATTATCAGAAAAAAATCATGAATTAGTCGCTGCTTATCGTGCTTTAGCGGCGGAAAAAGCCAAGTCAGAACGATTATTGCTTAATATTTTGCCCCATCTTGTGGCGCAACGCCTAAAAGAAGGCACGAATATCATTGCCGATAGTTATCCCAATGCAACCGTATTATTTGCTGATTTAGTTGGTTTTACCAAACTTTCCGCCAGCATCTCACCTGAAGGATTAGTTGGCTTATTAGATAATATTTTCTGTCGTTTTGACCGTTTAGTAGAAAAATATGATTTAGAAAAAATTAAAACGATTGGTGATGCCTATATGGTTGTGGGAGGAATTCCTCATGCGTTGCCACATCATTCTGTGAATATGGCAGAAATGGCATTGGAAATGTTGCATGAAATTCATTTATTTAACCAAGAAACAGGACGCAGTTTACAGTTACGTATAGGCTTCCATTCGGGAGCGGTTGTTGCGGGCGTGATTGGACAGAAAAAATTTATCTACGATTTATGGGGCGATACCGTTAATACCGCCAGTCGCATGGAATCGCACAGTTTGCCAGATAAAATCCACGTATCCGATGCAATTTATCAAGAACTGCACACCCAATTTACATTTGAATCACGTGGAACATTAGACATAAAAGGCAAAGGAGAAATGCAAACCTATTTTTTACTCGGACGGCAAACAACATGAAAACCGTTAGCCTTTTAATCCCTGTCTATAACGAAGCATCGTTTCTTCCCCTGCTTTTTCAATCTATTCAACAACAAGATTATCCACAAGCGGCAATAGATATTATCGCGGTGGATGGGCATTCCACCGATACTTCTTTCAGCCTACTAAAAGCGTATCAACAACAAATACCTAAATTAACCGTTTTGAGCAATCCACGCCGCAGCGCGCCTAGCAGTTTGAACATGGCGATTCAAATAGCACAAGGGGATTACTTAATTCGTATGGATAGTCATACAGAATATGCGCCTGATTATATAAGACAATGTGTTGCTGCCTTAGACAAAACAGGGGCAGACAATGTTGGTGGTCATATTCGTATTAAAGCGACAAACCGCGTTGCACAAGCCATTGCACTTGCGACAACATCCCTATTTGGCGTGGGAAATTCACAATTTCATTACACCGACCAAGAAGGCTATGTCGACACCGTTTATTTAGGTGCATATCGTCGCCAAGTATTTACTACGATTGGTTATTATGATGAAAATTTGATTGGTGCAGAAGATGATGAATTAAATTATCGCCTTATAAAACAAGGAGGGAAAATTTATCTAACGGCTGCAATTCAATCTTATTACTATCCACGAGATTCTTTAAAAAAACTGTGGCGACAATACTTTCAATACGGCTATGGGAAATTTGGCGTGATTCGCAAACACACCCTACCAACATCGATTCGTCACCTGATTCCCGCATTATTCGTTCTCAGTTTATTAATAGGCATACTAAGCAGCTTTTATCATGGCTTGGGGTTATACCTATTATTACCTGTTATTGTTAGCTATCTATTCGCGCTCACTATTTTTACCCTGCAAACAACGTATAAAACAACCCTATCATTGTTTGGCTTAGTCGCCTTGGTTTTTATCACATTGCACCTGAGTTATGGCATTGGATTTTTAACAGCAAGTGCTACACAATTATCAAAACACTTAAGACATTAGACGTGCATAAGCGTAGCAAACGCGACTACACTTATTTTTCGTAATATCAAAATACCAGCAACCTGCTCTTAAACAGGTCACTTACGTTATAATTCCATTCCCCGCACTGATATCGCCATTTTTCCCCATAGTGAGTATCCGCATGACACAGGTAATAACTATTCCCGCGCTTTTTCGTCAACGGGTTAGCCAAAACCCGCGCCAAGTTGCCTATCAGGCTTTTGATAAAGAAAGAAAAGTTTGGCATATTTACACGTGGGCTGCGATTGCGGAACAAGTTGCTCGTTGGCAAGTTGCTTTTGCACAAACAGGATTACAGGCAGGCGACAGAGTTGCGATTTTGCTACATAACTGCCCAGAATGGGTCATATTTGACCAAGCGGCACTGGGATTAGGCTTGATTGTTGTCCCCCTACACCTAGATGACCGCCCAGAAAATATTTCACATATTATTGAAGAAGTAGGCGCGAAATTTTTACTCTTAGAAGGCTCTTTACAATGGAAACGCTTATATCCACTGCGTCAACATTTCCGCACAGTACAACAAATCGTAACCACACAAGCCCTGACAACATCCGCCTTTAGTGATGCCCGTTTAGTAACGCTAACCAACTGGTTACCCTTAGAAAAAAATAATGCCTTGTATTCATTACAAGCCTCAGAATCCGCACCAGACCAATTAGCGACCATTGTCTATACCGCAGGCACAACAGGCAAACCCAAAGGGGTTATGTTGAGCCATCAAAATTTATTAACCAATGTTCGCCTGCTGGTAGAAACGGCAACACAAAGCCACGTCGGTTTTACAACAGATGATTTATTCTTATCTTTCCTACCATTATCTAATTTATTGGAACGTAACGCGGGTTACTATTTACCCTTATATACCGCAACACCTGTTGCTTTTGCGCGTTCAATTCCACAACTAGGGATTGATTTAGCTGTTTTACGTCCTACCGTATTAATTTCTGTACCACGTATTTACGAACAAATTTATCAACGTATTTACAACAATTTAGATAAATGTAATTGGTTTCAACGCCGACTATTTGACCTCACATTAAATATAGGGTGGCGACAATTTTGTTATGAACAAAAACGCACCGCATGGCATCCTAGCCTATTACTAGGCGGTTTTTTACGTAAATACATTGCAATGCCCATTTTGCGGAGTTTGGGGGGACGTTTACGCCTTGCCGTTTGTGGGGGGACAGCATTACCGTTGCCCGTTTCACGCTTTTTTATTGGTTTAGGACTAAATTTATTACAAGGCTATGGATTAATTGAAAATAGTACGGTTGTAACTGTCAATCGTCCTGAAAACAATGTTCCCGAAAGTGTCGGAATACCATTGCCTACCATAGAAATGAAACTCGCTGAAAATGGAGAATTATTAACCCGCAGTGCCTGTGTAATGCTGGGTTATTGGAATAATCCGAGTTTAACGGAAAATACCATTGATGCAGACGGATGGTTACACACAGGAGATTTAGCGCGGCAAGATGCGCTAGGGCATTGGTATATTACAGGCTATTTAAAAGAAGTCATCGTATTACAACATGGACACAGCGTATCACCAACCGATATAGAAAATCTTATTTTACATGACGCGCTTTTTCAACAAGTGTTAGTGATTGGTGATGGACAACCTTGCTTAAGTGCATTAGTTGTTTTAAATCAAAGTCTTTGGCAAACCATTGCACCAACATTAGGCATTACAACAGATGACACAACCCACCTACAAAACCCCCTTGTTAAAAATCGGATATTACACCGTATAAATAGCTACTTATATCAATTACCAGCGCATCACCATATTCATCATGTCGCCCTATTTTTAGATGCTTGGTGTATTGAAGATGATTTACTCACGGCAACACTCAGGGTAAAACGACGCAATATTATGCAACACCACGCGGCAGAAATAGCCCTGTTATATCAAGAAAAATAAATAGCTTTAGACAACACAACTCACTTATTGTAGGGCAGGCATCCTGCCCACCCCACTATTCAGCCTCACCTGCAACACTATAAAACGGTCGCGACCGCCACACTTAATGGCGTTGTAACGCTACCAATTAACTGACTTAACTGATGCCCCTCATCAAACAATGCCCCTTGCGATGCACCCGTATCTGAATCCGCTAACAAATGTGCAAACCCCTCGGGCAAGCCCGCCTTGACTAACACCGCTTGATAATCACCCTGCGACAAATTCACATAATTAATAGATTTCCCTGTTTGCCGTGACACCTCAGCAGCCAAAGCTGACAACGTATAAGCACTATCGCCCGCTAACTCGTACACCTTCCCCGCCTGATTCGCACTTGTCAACACTACCGCATCCGCTTTGGCATAATCCGCCCGTGTTGCCGACGCAATCAACCCCTCGCCTGCACATCCATAAATAGCCCCATGCGCAATAGCACTGCCTAGCGATACGGTATAGTTTTCTGTGTACCAACCATGACGCAAAATCACAAAAGGCACACCAGAAGCACGCAAATATTTTTCCGTTTCCTGATGCTCGGTTGCTAAACCCAACGGCGACGTATCTGCATGTAATAAGCTGGTATAAGCCAACAACTTAACACCTGCCTGCTTTGCCGCATCGATAACGGTACGATGTTGCTGAGTCCGCTGACCCACTTCACTAGAAGAAATTAACAACAGTTTCTCCGCCCCCACTAATGCACTTTTCCACGTTGCGGGCTGATTATAATCGGCATAGCGCACGGCTATCCCCAGCGCGACCAAATCCTGTGCTTTCTCCACATTACGTACAACCGCCACAATACTGCTTGCAGGTACTTTTTGCAGTAATGAAGCAATGACTAAACGACCTAATTGACCTGTTGCCCCTGTCACGATAATCATAAACAACCCTCTTTGTATGATTTAAAAATGGTAGGAACAGATAATAATTGCTATGCTTACTTTTTGTAAGTACGTACTAAAAGGTAAGTGTCATGAATACAGTTGATGCCAGCACCCTATCCACCCGTATGATGCGCGGAGAAGTTTTTTCAAAAGACTGTCCTTCTCGTGAAATTTTAAAACACGTTACCAACCGCTGGGGCTGTTTAACGCTAGTTGCGTTATTACAAGGCACGCATCGCTTTAGTGATTTACGTCGCAAATTAAATGGCGTAAGCGAAAAAATGCTTGCTCAAACCCTGCAAACCTTAGAAGCCGACGGCTTCATTTTGCGTACTGCCTACCCTGTTATTCCACCCCATGTAGAATATTCCCTAACAGAATTAGGCGTAGAATTAGCCAAACAGGTAGAATTACTGGTTGATTGGATTGAGATTAATTTATCAAGGATTTTGAGGGAGAAATAAAATGATAGGGTGGGCAACACGGTAAAAAACATCATTAAATCAGATTATTGTGGATAGCGTTCTCTAACCTGTTGGGGTGGATGTCGCCATTTTATCCAACGGCGATAAAGCGGGACGACAAAACCATAGGTTAATTCTGTTCGTTGCAAAATTTCTTCATTCGTTAAATCATCCAAAATATCTGCTAATTCATGGCGTTGTAAGGAGAGTTTATGAGCTTTAATGGCTCTGTCTAACACCTCAATATCTAAAAAAGGGTGGTTTTCCTCATCACTTTCTACAGCAAACACAGCTAAAACAGATTGTGTTACAAGGCTGATTTTGTCCCAATGTTCGGTAAATGCCTTGTTTTCTTTTGCGTTAGCAACTTTATCCGCAGCTTGTTGAATGTCGTTGTAATCTACGTAAATGCTACGAGTTTGGTTGGATTCAAGACAATCGTTGAATTGCTCAATAATTTGATTACCAAGCATTTGTAATAACAAAGGTTGCCCATGTGTCAATTGATAGGCAACTTCTAAGCTAAGTTGACTGAATTCTAAATAATTTTGTGCGTTTTTAGTCAGTAGCTCGCTGGTTTCATGGGAATTCATATAACTAATAGTAAATTCTTGTGTGGTATTAAAAAACACAGAATCTTTTTGTTTAGCAATGGCTTTTAGTTTATGCGCACCGGAGAAAAGTAATAAAAGCGGATATTCATGACCTTGCATCATACTTCGTAAATAGCCAACTAATGAACCGTAGTATTTTTGCGCAGAAAATAAATCTTCTGTTTCATCAACCATGAGTAAAATCCGTTGATGTGCTAAGGGGATATGAATGGTATGCGTAATAAAATAAGAGAAGGTAGCGCGATAGTCATTGTCAGGTAAAGTAATACATGGAATTTTAAGTTTTTTTGCAAGACGATCTATAACAGCCATTAAAAACTCGCGTTCAGTTTGCCATGCTTGTGCATCAATTTTAATAGGCAGTAACTGGCATTCTTCTAAACTCATACGTTCTAATTGATTCAACAATGAAGTTTTACCAATACGGCGTTGTCCTAATAATAAAATAGCAGGTTTATCATCTGTTTGTTGCCACGCCTCTTTTAGGGTTTGAATCAGCTTTTTACGTCCGATAAAGCGTTCGCTTGAACCAATGCTCGAACCGATGATATAGAGCGCGTGAGTTGGTCTTATATAAGGTTTGCCAAATACACCAACATGTAAACGGGTATTAAATCGGATTCGATACAACGTATTATCCAAGGCTTCGGCGATAACTTCACCCTGTAATTCATAATCGCCCGATTGATGACAGATAAAAGTAAATGTAAGCGTTTGGGTAGCTTGGCGTTCTAAGATAAGTGGAAAGGTTTGATGTTCAGTTGTACAGTGAATACCATCACTACAAGTTAAAATATTTAAAATTAATCGTTTAGCAATAACGTTGCTAGTATTACTAATACGCAGTTGTAGCGTTTGTTGTTGTCCATTAGCGAGAAAAGTTTGTTCTGGAATGGTCACGTTAATACTGAGATAATCGCGGTCTTCCTCTATAGCTGTTTCTAAAATTTCCATCCATTGTTCATAGATTTCCCTGCCTATATCTGCCCAATAAGAGGCAATATCTGATAGTCGTGGTGTGTTTCTGTTTTTTATTTTTTTAATTAAATGTCTCAGTAAATCCCGACGCGATTTTGCGTTATTAAATTGGCGATAAGGCGTAAGTTCATTAATAGTATTTTGAAATATCGGGAAAAGTTGCCAGCCTTGATTCAACCAGTCTGTTGTTGTTTGGCTGTTTTGTGGGTGATAACGTAACTCATCAAATTCTATGATGTTTTTAATATTTGCGTAGTGGTGCAGGGCTGAAAGTAATGCTTTAAATTCTTTTGCTTGCTCATAATGTAAGCAGGATTCTAGTTGTTCTAGTGCGTAAGTAAGGCGATGAGATATTGAGGTTTTACTCACCTGTTCAAATGAATTTATAACAAGTTTATTATCATTTGGCTGTTTCAAAAAAGTAGATAAAAAATTATTTTTCTGCCATGGTTTTGCAAGAAATAGTGTGTATTTATCGGGTTGTGAATTTTCATGATGAGTTTCCCCATCCTCTTTTTTTGGGATTAATACGGCAATAGCTTGCCCCAATGGATTAATAAACGCTAATTGTAAAATGGTATCAGAATTGGTTTTTGTTGTTATTTTTGCACAAATCGCAATAGCTAACTCTGGGCTATTAATCAATTTTCGCATAGCACGCGCCATTGTTGACTGTTGCAAGCACTTTTGCTGTGCATTAGCCATAAATTTTAATAAGGTTTCTATATCATAGAGCTGAATAATATGGCGAAATAACTGCTCAAAAGCGGGCAAGGGATAGGCAAAAGATTGCCATTGAAACATCAATAAATTATCTAGTTGAGATAATTTAAAAATGTGTAATTGTGTTTGATATCGATGCCAAAAGGCTACTAGGGGGTAGAATGGTAACCCACTGAGAATAAATGGAGTTACTGTTAGGTAATAAACTAAAATGATAATTTTTTCTTTTAGTTGATAAGTGGCTACTGTAAAAGTAATCACCCATAAAAAAGAAGCTAATATGGCAAAAAATATGCTTAATTTAGTTAAAAATTCAGATTGTTTATAACAGTGTTCTATTCCTGCTAAAAAACCAACTCCCACTGAAATAGTTAATATATTTATAAAGTTAGTTGCTTCTGCTAACGGGTAATGCACAAAAGATGCAAAAGTAACTATCTGAAGTCCTATTAACCAAGTAGTTACGAAAAAAATAACTACCCATTTCGGATAATCTTTAATATGTATCCTAAACAATATCCACGAACCAAATATTAGAATAATACTACCTGTCAGGATGCTAATTGTTTGAATCCAAACTAAGGGAAATAATAAACCTGCAAAAATGCCAATTATCCATATACCTATAGATGCACCAGCTCCTAAGCTTATACTCGCAAAAATCCCTACGAAAACACCAGTGAATGCACTCATAAATACTCCTGTAAATACTCCTATGAATGCACTTATTCCTGCACCTACGACCATGAAGGCAAATGTACCTTTAGTTACAAATGTGAACATAAATGTAAATGCAGTTGCCACTGTAATTGCAGTAATCCAAATAGAGTGTAAATTATCCGTTTGTAACCAGAAAATACTCCCTAAAACTCCCCCCCATAACAAACCACTTAAAAGTGCAGTCAAGAATGTAACCCACCCGTTTTGTCTCATCTGCCCCTGTATTTCCAATGGACGCAACCAAAATCGTATCCACCATAATGGCGCGTTTTTTAAAATTAATAATATTGACTGAACAGGAGACATTTTTAACATTATCCAAATAAAATAGATTTTAAAGGGGTTTTAGCATTAATGTTTTTAAAGGCATTGGTATATCAAAAAATACGGAAGTGGTTAAAAAAACACAACTTGTTATAAATAAAAGTAAAATAAACCAAATAAAAACGTTTTTAGCCTTTGCTGGAATTGTATCGCCTAACTTGGCAAATAAAAACAAAAAACCCATAAAAATCAACATTAGCATAACGCTTATTAAAGCAATACGTAAATCTTTTAGAAACAATTGAATAATTGCAACTGCTGCGGCAATGCCTACAATCCCTAATGCATACTTAACAGCAGGTACTTGAGTAATAGCTTCATGTAATACAGTAAGTGCCGTTTTCATGGTTTTCTCCTTCTCCTTGCTTATCTCAACTTCAGTTTCTTTTTGCATTGTTTGTGTCGCTTCAGGCTGTTCTAAGATGAATATACTAAATTGGCTACTAAATAATTGATTGTTTAGTAATAATAAGCCACGCTGTTGAAGTTCTCCTATTAAATAAGAATTTCCCGATTTTTCTCTCCGTGCAATTAAAATCAGTAAGTTTTTTTCTGCTTCTGTCCGTCGCTCCCATAAGCCTTTAAAAATCTCATTACATTGTATTTTTAATTGATTCTCGTTAGTTGCACTCTCCGCATCAGCATCTTGCCATAATTGCCGTAAAATTAATTGCAATAATAAGGGGTGTTCTCCTGCATATTGTTGGATGTTTACTTCATTAGGCAATGGCTTATCCGTGCTATGTTGCCAAATTGTTTGTGTGAGAATTTGCACATTTTGTGTTTTTAATAGACTAATAACTTGAGAATAAAAAACATTATGAAAAGAAGAAGATTCTGTTTTATGCTGTGTTGCTAAATCACTTAGACTGACTTTACTACTTAATAAATAGCCTAGTTTGTAATCATCATTTTCTGATAATGCACGTAATTTCCCTAAAAACTGCGCATTGACAAAAGTGTTTTCACAAAATGCTTCAAATTCATCAATAACTAATAAAAATTGATAGCCATGTTTTGCTTTTTCGTTTAAGAAATTGCTAAAACATGGTTGGGAATTGTTTTCTTTAAAATTAGAGTATAAACAGCGTTGTAATCCTGCAAAGAAATCGTTTTCTGTGTTAGGTTTCCATGCTTGGGCTGAAAAAGAGATTAAGACTAATTTTTCTAATCGGCTTAAATAATGAATAATTTGATTGAGTAAGGAGGTTTTACCAATTCGTCTTTCTCCAATGATACTAATACAAGCGGGTTTATCTGCCTTGTTATATCGGGCGTAAATATTGGTAATTTCCTCATCTCGTCCTACAAAAACAGGGGATTGTACGGGCAAGGCGTTATAAGAAGAAGGGTAAGGATTTTGTCCTTTTCTAAGAGTGTCTAAGCGTGCTTTTTTATCTGCTTCAATCTGTTGCTTTATAGGGCGGGTATCTGCTGTGCCAATGGTGATTTTTATATCAATTGAAGGGTTGTCGTCGATAGCAGAATTTAATTCTAAAAGCTGTTGTTTACACCCTTTAATTTGATGGTTTAATTTAAATCGCTCAGCAGGGTCTGTTTCTAGAATAAGTGCTTTTTCTAACGAGACAATTTTTTCCAATAGCAGACGTTTATTATCCTCGTTCATCGCATTCCCCCAATTTTTTTAAGTTTTTGTATTATAAGCGACCGTTGTCAATGGGGAAATGGGCTATACGTGCTATTTTCTTTCTAATAACCTTGTTGTAGTAAATCTAGGAAGTAATAGATATTTTCTCTATTCAATAAATGCTTAAAGAATTCATTTGAGAAATTTGAATGATTGGGTTGTTACATCACTCCTCACAGCAAGGAAGCCAAACAACTGTTCTTACTGTTATTGATGGGATACGTAAACCTGAATCAGTTCACGCATTTATTCTAATCAATCTATAAGGTTGCTTATTTAAAGTTAAAGTAAGCATGGGGTGTTAGGTGCATTCTTTCGTGTCATAACGCATTCTGTACTGGCTACATAGACTAAAACCTCTGAAAATTCAGATTCTAACAAACTAACGTTTTTTCCCCGCTCGATATTCCCACGGTGGAATGGGGTTTGCGGCTGCCCATAATCCCAGTTTTTTTGAACGCGCGGTTTTTTCTAACGTTTGTAGGTTTTTATCGGTTGATGTGGTGAGAACCCATGCTAATCCTTTTTTAACCTGTTCTGTACTCAGGTCTGTTTTGTTGACGTAAATTCTTGCAATGACTTGGCGAGCTTCGGTTTTTTCAATAATCACTTGTACTGTTTTGTCAAAGGTGAGATTGAATAGGTTTTGTTTTGCTGCCATGCCTAATGCTTGTGCGTTTTCTGGTGCGTCTATTTCGGCTAAACGAGCGGTTAGTAGTTTGTTTTTGCTGTCTAGTAGTGTGAGTGTGTCACCGCTTTCTATGGTAAAAACCCGCGCGCTAATCCCTGTTGCTGTGCCGCTGCTTTTAACCGCGCTGCTTTGGCAGGCAGAGAAAACTAGACAACTGGTTAAAAGTGTTAGTTTTAGTAGGATGTTTTGTTGATTAAAATAGCCAACGTTGAATAATTTCATAACGATTTTCTTGTGAGTGTGGTATTGACCGCGCTAGACAAAATGCGTCAACTGTCCATGCGAGCGGGGGAATTGGCGGGTAGGTTGTGAGTGGGGAGGCTTTACGTAATAGGCTAATGTGTGCTTGATAAGGGCGTAATTCCGCTTGATAACCGCAAGTGCTTAGTTGTTGTGTGAGTTGGTTTACTAGTTGGTGTAAGTCGGGTGAGGGTTGCGGTGCAAGCCAGAGTATGCGGGGCTTTTCCCAGTAGCCAAGGGTTTCTAGTGTTAAGGTGAACGGGGTTGCACGAATGCCATCGGCTATTTGTGTTATACAGGATTTGTGTTGGGTTTCTGTTTCGCCAATAAAAATCAGGGTGATATGTAAATCAGTGGCTTGCAGTTCTATGCCTGTGTTGGGTTGGATAAGGGGGCGCGTTAGTTTAACAATTTGGTCACGGATTTCAGGCGGTGGAAATAGGGCAAAAAATAGGCGTTCTTTTGGTGTGTCAGGCATAAGGTGTTTTCTCGGGTAGAAAAAACGTAGGGGCTTGTCTTAGCAGTTAAGCGGGTAGAATCGCCCCTACAAACGCATCAAGATTCTTTCAGTTGTAAAGAGTGTTCTAACGCGACAATATCATGGTGAATATGTGATTCTACAAGGTCTAATTGGTGTTGAATCTTGCGTAGTCCTTCGTCACTTAGTTTGTCTTGATTCCGTAATTCAATAATGGTACGTCGTGTTGATTTTAAAGCCTCTTGTTGTAGGGTGGCAACGGCTTTATCTATTTGACTTTGCTTTTCATTATGGTTGCCTTCTAGGTGTGCTGTGTAGCGGTTAATGCGGTCTTCATACCAGTGGCGAACATAGGCAATTTTTTCATAGGGTACATGTGTCATTTCCATGGCAACGAGTTCGTCAATGCGTGCAATCCCTGCTTGTAAGCCTTTGATACGTGCGTGCATTTCTTCTTTTGTTGCTTCTCCATCATCGGTTACACCTAGCCAGCGGATTAAAGCGGGTAGGGTTAGCCCTTGTAGTACGAGGGTTGAGAAAATAACGCAAAAGGTGAGAAAAATAATTAAATCGCGGGCAGGAAAAAGTTGGTTATCTATTGTGTAGAGGGGAATAGCCAGTGCCGCACCTAGCGATACAATGCCACGCATCCCTGACCAGCCAACCATGAGGACGGCTTCCCAAGGCGGTGGTGGGGTATCTTTACGTAGGCAGGGGATAAAATGACCTAGTAGTTGTGGGAAGTAGGCGGAGGGGAAAACCCAAAGTAGGCGTATGGCGATAACGGCAATGCTAATTAAACTTGCTTGCCATAGTAGGGTGCTGAGGGATTTTTCTTTGAGGATGTTTTCTAAAATAAAGGGGAGTTGTAAGCCAATAATAATAAAAACAAATCCATTTAAAACAAAAATAACAGTTTGCCAGACGGCAACCAGTTGTAAGCGGGTGACGGGCGAGAGAAATTCTGAGGAGTGTCTGCCTATGTACATACCTGTCGCAACGGTCGCTAACACGCCTGAGAGGTGTAGTTCTTCCGCGCCTAAGTAAACAATAAAGGGGGTGAGCAGGGAGAGTGTGATTTGTACAGGGGGGTCGTTTAGACGTTTTTGAATATTTGCTAATATCCAACCCATGCCTAACCCGAGTAGGATGCCACCAACACTGACGGTTATAAATTGTAAACTGGCTGACCAAAAGGAAAATGTTCCTGTAACAACGGCTGCAACAGCAAAGCGATAGGCAATTAAACCGCTTGCATCATTGATTAGGCTTTCTCCTTCTAAAATAGCGACTAAACGTGGGTGGACATTAAGCCGTTGTGTAATGCTGGTAGCGGCAACTGCATCGGGTGGGGAAACAATGGCCCCAAGTACTAGCGCGGCTGTCCATGTTAATTCGGGTATGGTGTAGTGTGCGATAAAGGCAACGCCAAAGGTGGTCGCAAAGACTAATCCGAATGCAAGTGAGCTGATGTGGTGAATATCGGCTTTAAATTCACGCCATGAGGTGAATAAGGCGGCTGAATATAGTAGGGGGGGGAGGAAGCAGAGAAAAACAAAGTGTGGGTCTAGTTCTAGTTTTGGTAAAACGGGGACTAATCCAAGCACTAAGCCACCAATGACGAGTAGGATAGGGTAGGGTGTCGTTAGGTATTTGCCAAATATCGCGATGAGTATCACGATGGCTAAAAGCAGGAGAATAATAACTTCGATGAGGAGCATACAAGTTAATTAAGTTAGGTAAAACATGAGCATTATAGTAAATACTATTCGCTCGTTGGATTTTGCGTATTATATCGGAATTATGGGCAGTTTTTACTGCACACTACATTCCGTAGGTAAAACGCGGGGTTTTTTGGGTTTGGATTTATCATATTTTTGTTGGGCGGATTTGTTAGCATCCGCACTAAACCACCAGTCTAGTTCTGTTCCACATCCATTATTGGCGGGCAACGGGGTTGCCATAACGCAGTGCGGACTATCAGACGGACAGCGAAGGCGGACGTGAAAATGTCCATCATGTCCCCACCAAGGGCGAATTTTTGCTTGCCATGCGGCTTGTGGGTATTGTGTGCATAGGTATTTTTTAATCACGGGATTAACAAAAATCCGTTCTACAGGCGAATTTTCTGCGGCAAGTTGTAACATGCTGTCATGCACAGGTCGCCAACGTTTTGTGTCTATTTCTGTTTGATTATTGGTGAGCATAGAAATGGGGTTGATTTTTTCTCTTTCAGCAACGCTTAGCAGGTGTGAATTGGCGGGTTGTAAAAAGAGGATATCGACATCTAAACCAATTTGATGGCTTCCATGTCCAGACATTGCCCCGCCTCCTTCTTGTCCAATATCGCCAATGAATAAGGTGCTATTTTGTTGTCGTGCCATTTGCTTTCCCAGTGTTTGAATGAAATAAATTAAGCTTGGGTGTGCATAATTGCGCTGGCGACTTAAGCGAATGGCTTGATAACCTTCGCCTTCTGGCGGGAGAATACGGGCGTTTTTAATACATCCTGCGGCATGTGTTCCATAAATTTGTGTAGGGGCTGTATTGTCCGCCCAAAGGTTTGGGTGATAACACAAAAAACTGAGGCATAAACTATGGAGTATGATGCGTATCATTGAAAAGTATCCTATTTGAAACTTGTGTCGTTATCTTTATGATTAAACGATAATTTATGGATAAATAAAATCGAATAACTGTGCGCTGTTTAATGTGTCCTGATTTATACTATGTCGCCGTCAAATGGCAGTTAATTTAAAAATAATAAATGTCACTTTTCACCACCTTCTGCTTATAAGTCATCATGACCCAAGAAAAAATAATTTACCCACAACAACCTGTTATAAATAAAAATTTTAGTATTATTCGCCCTTTTCGTTTTGTCTTTAATCTGTTTAGAAATTTCTTAACCTTTGTTGGATTAGTGGTTGTCAGTATGAGCCTGTTTTTTTATATTCAAGGACAATATATTACAGGGCATTTTGATGAGCGGTTTATTACCTTTTTTAGTCAATTTGTCGAGCAGTTATTCGTTTCGGACATGGTGAGTGCCATTCTTGTTAAAACACCTGTTGAACAAGGGGTTAAAATTCAGGAAGCCATTCGTGCAATTCAATCTGCAGCCGAACAAAATCATATCAAACTGGTTGCACGGTATGCGTTGCATAAAGAGCTTAGTGAATTATTGGGGAAAGAATCTCGTTTTTTAGAGGTGTTTGAGCTGGGGGATTTAAAAAATACGTTGAATTTGGTTGATTATAATCCTGATTATGCAGTGCTAATTCCTTATCGAATTATTTTATATGAGGACCAAAATAATCAGTTATGGCTCGCAACGGTTAATTTAGATTTATTTATTCATAGTGCGCACAATCTTGACGAAACCACCCGTTTACAAATCAGTAGTACGCAAGAAAGTTTATTAAAAATAATTGGTGCGGGTGCAAGTGGTACATTACGTTAATTATCAGTAGTGTGATTTAACCATATTAGGGAAAATTATAATGGTTTTAAGCATGTTAGGGCAACAGCGGCAAGTGTTACAACAAGGATTTATCTTATTGGTTGCTTATCTTCTAAGCCTCATTTGGCTGACTGTTACACCCTATCAGCAAATATCTCCCAATGTTTATTTTATTTTGAGTCATCAGCTTAATTATGTATTGATAAGCTTATTATTTTTGATTTTAAGTATTGCCCTTATCCGTCCATTGTCTCATCCGCTGTTAAGTTCATTATTAGGTGCGATGATTGGTTTTATTTTGTTTAATCATACCTTGGGCTTAGCGTATTTAGACCCGCGCCAAATTGGTTGGGTGATGCACAACGATTGGCAGTTTAATTTTTTGGCGTGGCAGTTTTTTCGGGCGGAAGAGTGGCAATTTCCGATAGGTAAAATCAGTCATTATATTTATCCAACGGGTTCATCCATTGGTTACGCGGATACCGTGCCACTGATGGCGTTATTATTTAAGCCTTTTAATCATTGGTTGCCTTATCATTTTCAGTATTTGGGTTTTTGGTTATGTCTTTGTTTTTGCTTGCAGGGTGTTTTGGGTACATTGTTAATTCGTCGTTTTACCCAGAATATTTTTTTGCAAGTTCTTGGCGCAACACTGTTTGTATTGAGTCCTGTGCTACTCATGCGTATGGGACACGTTGCCCTTTGTGCGCATTGGTTATTACTCGCGGGTATTTATTTTTATATTCAGCCGACAAATAGTTATTCAAACAATGCTTGGTTAGGTTGGTGGTTATTATTAGCGGTCATCAGTGCCTTAATTCATCCGTATTTAGCGGTAATGGTGCTTGGAATGATGGTTGCGTTTTATGCGCGTTTATTACTTGAGCGTTATCAGTCTATATTACAAGTCATTATGCAATTAGGCTTTATTGGGGGGGTTGTATTATTAACATGGTGGCAAGCGGGGTTTTTCTTAATCCATAATACGCAAAGCGTTGTTACTCAAGTTGCTTTAGGCTATTTCTCTATGAATCTGCTTGCACCATTAGATTCAATGGGCTTATTTTTAATATTACCTGCCATCAAACAGGCAACAACGGGACAATACGAAGGTTTTAATTATTTTGGAGTAGGCGGAATATTATTGAGTGTTTGGGCAATTTATGCCCTTATTCGTTTTCCTATAAAATCTGTTACTAGACGCTTTTTCCTGCCTTTTTTCCTCTTAAGCATTGGTTTTACACTGTTTGCACTGAGTAATAAAGCAACCATGAGCGATGTGGTGTTATGGGAATGGAATAATCAATTCCTTTTTTTGTTAAACGTGTTTCAATCGTCAGGACGGTTTTTCTGGGTTGTTAATTACTTTATTTTATTGTCCTCTATTGGTTTACTCCTCCGTCGTTATTCCACTACAAAAGCAGGTGTGTTGCTGGGTTTTATCGTAGTCATTCAACTAGTTGACTTTTTGCCTTTTCATGAAAAATATATTATACGCCAAGCAGATAATGCAACATTTGTGTGGGAAAATCCGCTGAGTAATCCAATATGGGAAAAAGCGGCACCCTATTATCAACATATTGTTATGGTTGGTGCGCCTGATGTTTGTGGCGAATCCGCTGGTGATTACGCACCATTTGCTTATTTAGCGGCTAAAAATGGTTTAACGCTCAATGCAGGGCGTGCCGCTCGTGTTGATATTAAAAATACATTGCTAGCTTGTGAGCAGCAACGTCTTGAAATTGAACAAGGACATGTGGAAAACGATAGTATTTATATCCTCCACCCCACGTATGCTGGCATATTACAAGCCAACACAACAACGCCTTTACTGTGTAAAACAATTGATACGATGTACGCTTGCGTGACCCAACAAAGCAGTCAAGCATGGCTTAATTAGTCATTATCCATAAATCTATCATGCCATTGGTGCAAATAAATTTGCACCAGCGACACATTCATCTTATGTAAATCGGGCTACTTTCCGCTAAAACACCTTCAAATTAAATGAAAATTCATGGTTTAGGTTGTCTTTACAAATAATAACGATTATCATTTACACAGAAACCTGTTGGATGTTCAACCCTTTCAAAAGGAGTTACTTTGATAATGTTATTGAAAAAAATTAAAAAACTCAGCATGGTGTTCACTGTTGCCTGTTTGGGTTTAAGCCCTGTTGTTTGGTCAGCAGATGAAATTATTGTGTATTCTGCACGTAACGATAGTTTAATCAAACCGTTATTTGACCTTTATACCAAAGAAACAGGGGTTACAATTAAGTTTACAACCGCTGAAGAAGCTGCATTATTAGAGCGATTACAAGCAGAAGGGGAAAATACGCCTGCGGATATGCTTATCACGGTGGATGCTGGCAATTTGTGGCAAGCAACAGAACGTGATGTTTTAGCCTCTGTGGATTCAAGCATTATCCAGAAAAATATTCCTGCCTATTTACGCGACCCGAAAAACCGCTGGACGGGGTTATCTATCCGTTCCCGCACTATTATGTATAGTACACAGCGGGTTAAGCCTGAAGAACTCAGCACTTATGCTGCGTTAGCAGATAAACAATGGAAAGGACGTTTATGTTTACGGACATCAAAGAAAGTTTATAACCAATCAATGGTTGGCATGATGATTAGCCAATTGGGCGAAGAAAAAACGGAAATCATTGTCAACGGTTGGGTGGCTAATTTAGCCACAGATGTATTTTCTAACGATACCAAATTAATTGAGGCGATTGCTGCGGGACAATGTGATGTTGGTATTGCTAACACTTATTATCTAGGCAGATTACAAGCAGAAAAACCTGATTTGCCTGTGGCTATTTTTTGGAGTCAAGATGGCGCGCATGTGAATATTTCGGGCGCGGGTATCACCAAATATGCGAAACACCGCGAGGCGGCAATTAAACTTTTAGAATGGTTGACTACGCCCGACGCACAAAAAGTGTTTGCCGAATTAAATTATGAATATCCTGCAAATCCTAGCGTTTCTGCCAGCGAATTGGTAAAAAAATGGGGTGAATTTAAGCCAAATACCATTGATGTTGTTGAAGCAGGACGTTTACAGGTTGAAGCGGTCAAACTGATGGATAGAGCGGGTTATAAATAAGATAAACGAATAGGGCTTAGAGCATCCCTAGCGTTAGCCTTTACTCAGTGCAACATAGTGCATTTATCTGCCGTGTTGCATTATATTTTATTGGATGAAGTCGTTAGCTGTCTCGTGCTATGAACACACTCACTGAAGCATTTCCCCCCATGTTACCCATACAAACATCTGCATTGAATAATTTTTTTGCGCGGGGCGGTGGTTGGAAATTGATTAGTTTAGGTCTCGCCGCTTTGGTGTTAATGCCATTGCTTGTCCTCGGTTCTACTTGGCTATCGAGTGAAACAGAAATTTGGCAACACTTATTACAAACAGTCCTCCCCGAATTACTGAGAAATACCGTTGTGTTACTGGTTGGAGTTGGGATTGGGGTTAGCGTGATTGGGGTGGGGTTGGCATGGTTAACCGCGATGTGCGAATTTCCGGGCAGACGCTTTTTTGATTGGGGATTGATGCTTCCCTTAGCCATTCCTGCTTATGTGTTGGCTTTTGTGGTGGTTGGTTTATTTGATTATAGCGGTATTGTACAAACTTTATTGCGTCAATGGTTTGGTTCAAGCCTGTGGTTTCCTGCCGTGCGTTCAGAAAAGGGGGTGATTCTCGTGATGGTTCTCGCCTTATACCCCTATATTTACATGCTCACCCGTGTTGCTTTTCTAGGACAAGGACAACGGATGATGGAAGCCGCCCGTTCATTGGGAGCAAGTCCATTACAAGCGTTTTATCATGTCGCTTTGCCAATGGCGCGTCCAGCTATCGCGGCGGGGGTTTCGCTGGCACTGATGGAAACCTTGGCAGATTTTGGCACAGTTACGGTTTTTAATTACAATACATTTACAACGGCTATTTATAAGGCATGGATTAGCCTATTTAATCTTCATGCCGCCGCTCAATTAGCAACATTACTGTTACTGTTTGTTATTATTGCATTATTAATGGAGCGGTATTTTCGGGGGCGCGCCCGTTATCATACTGATTCCCGTCGTCAACATCGTTATCAATTGCGCGGTTGGAAAGCCTTTGGTGCAACAGCCTTTGCAAGTGTTATTTTTGCTTGCGCATTTTTAATTCCCATGTTGCAACTAATTGTATGGGTTTGGAAAACAGCCGCCCGCGATTTAGATTATCGTTATGTTGATTTGTTGATAAATACCATCTCATTGGGAGGAATAGCCGCATTTCTAACAGTGTTGGGTGCATTATTATTAGGATTTAGCCAACGAATTCAACGTAAAAGTCGGAGTATTCGTTTTGCCGTCTCTGTTGCAACGATGGGTTATGCATTACCCGGCTCTGTTTTAGCCGTGGGAGTGATGTTAAGTTTTGTTTGGATAGATAACCAATTACAAACATTTTTCATCAGCATTGGTTTGGGGTCTTATCGCTTGTTAACGGGGGGAATTATTGCCCTAGTATTGGCATATATAGTGCGGTTTATGGCCGTTGCCTTTGGCTCAGTTGATAGTGGATTGCATCAAATTCGTCCCTCTTTACAAGATGCTGCGCGTAGTTTGGGCGCGACACATCGGGATATTTTGCAACACTTATATTTTCCGCTCTTGCGTCCCGGTTTATTTGCAGGGTTTTTATTGGTATTAGTTGATGTAATGAAGGAAATGCCTGCAACTTTACTGTTACGTCCGTTTGGTTGGGATACGTTAGCTGTGCGTATTTATGAGATGACGGCTGAAGGTGAATGGGAACGGGCAGCATTGCCAGCATTAACGCTAGTGCTAGTAGGGTTACTACCCGTTATTTTTTTGGTAAAACGTTCAGCACGGCTGTGTTAAACGTTACAACATTTCACGCACATGCGGTTCTGCCCGATGAAATAACACCCATGCAGGTCCTAATAGTAATAACCATAAACAAACAGGGCGAATAATGTTGAAATAATCCCATGATAGACCTTGAATACTGGCGTGTATCAGTCTCATTACATCGGCAACTGGGTTTATCACTAATATCCATTGTAATGGTTCAGGCATTAAATCAGGCATGTACATAATGGGGGTTAAATACATTGTAATTGTAATAAGAAAAGGAAAAAACTGACTAATATCTTTTAAAAACAATCCAATTATCGCCAATAAATAGCACATAGGCATTAGCCAAATAGCTAATATAAAAATACTGAATATACCTGTTGGGATTGCGCTCCATCCTTGCATTAGTCCTGCAATAATTGC
The DNA here is from genome assembly GCF_001305575.3 of Beggiatoa leptomitoformis. Lineage (NCBI taxonomy): Bacteria > Pseudomonadati > Pseudomonadota > Gammaproteobacteria > Thiotrichales > Thiotrichaceae > Beggiatoa > Beggiatoa leptomitoformis. The sequence goes on along the minus strand of NZ_CP012373.2, from coordinate 2,893,461 downwards.
CATAACAATCGCATACAGAACGGAGGATAAAATTAAAGGCAGTAAAGGCAAAATAATAATAGGAAAAACAGCCCGCCGATATAACCCTCCAAATTCGCTTAAGACATTTAAGCTACGATTCAACACCTCCGCAATAAATAGCCAAGGTAACATGCTTAATAAAAAGTAAGTTACAAACGCAACGCCACTCGGAAATTTGACTTTTAGAACCACGTCTAATAAAAACCAAAAGCCCACAATTTGCAATGCAGGTTGTAATAACAGCCACGCATCACCTAACCAAGTGCCTGATGTGCGCGTAATAACATCCCGTTTTAATAGCAAAAAAACTAAATGCTTATGTTGATAAACGGCTTGAAAGGGGGATAACAACCCTTTTTTTGTGGTAAAAATGTAACGCTTCAGAAAGTTAAGTATTACCATGCTCATGAATCTAGTTTGTGACAAAAAAGTAACAGTGCGTCGAAAGATTACTACAATTGTGCAAATTAATCCGCTACAATACAAAATCCATTGCGTTCATCCCCTAATTCAAATGCCTTATTTTTCTTATAAAGTCATTGTTATTGCCATCTTGCTGTCGGTATTTATCTTACCTGTACAAGCAAGACAGGTATTAATCCATTTAGATACGCAAACAAATTCCGCAGAATTAGCCACACTCTATCAACAAGGACGTGTGGTAAAAGATTTATCCCCACTGCCTTGGTTGGTTGTGGACATCGCTGAAACAAACGCCCGTCTAAGACAAGCAAACAATCTCGCTATTTATGAAGACATACGCGGTCATTTTGCCAGTACTCCCACCGACCCGCTGTATGCTCAACAATGGCATCTCGATGAAATAGGGGTCCCTGACTACTGGAATATAACGCGAGGTGAAGGTGTCACGATTGCATTATTAGACTCAGGGGTTGACCCAAATCATCCTGATTTAAAAGATAATATTTTGTTTACACAAGGATATGATTTTGGAGATGCCGACGCAGATGCCTACGATGCGAACGGACATGGCACCGCAATGGCAGGCTTAATGGTAGCACAGTGTGATAATGCGATTGGTGGTTGTGGTGTTGCACCACAGGCAAAAATAATTCCCTACAAGTTAAATCAGACAGATAGTGGTAGCTTTAGCTCAGCAACATTGGCAACAGCCATTTTAGCTGCCGCCGATAGTGATGCACAAATTATCTCAATGAGTCTTGTATTAGATGAGTCAGCACCTTGGGTAGAGGACGCATTGCGTTATGCACAAGGTAAAAACAAACTATTGGTTGCCGCAGCAGGTAACGATAATTTACCAACGGTTGCTTTTCCTGCTAATTTGCCGTTTGTTGTGGGTGTTGGCGCGTTTACTAAAGATCATGAACGATTTGGCAACTATGGTGAGGGGCTCAAAATTATCGCCCCCGGTGTAAGCCTATGGACCACACAACCGGGTAAAGAATACGTTAATTTTTACACAGGAACATCCCCAGCAACCGCATTAGTTAGTGCAACACTAGCCTTATTAATCGCAAGCCATCCCACTTATACTGCGCCAGAATTAATTGTAAGCCTTATTACCGCCAGCCAAGACCCCGCTCCCGCAGGATGGGATGAACAATCTGGATTTGGTCAACTCCATTTGTCATCCGTACAAACAACAGACCCTCATCTGCAATTCTCAGCCTTCGGCAAAATGGTTTATCATCCTAACGAACAATTAAATTTAGACCTTTTTTTGACTGACTTAAGGGGGCAATCGGCAGATTTATATTTACGCATTAATTTACCCATAGACACTCAAAGAATAAGCCTCTACCAGCTTTTTAATGCTGAGCCAACACTAGATTCAATTCCATTTAATCAAACAATTATTAGCCCATTTCCTTTCACGGATGACCTGCAACTATCCCTTTTTGGAGAAAATGGCTTACTGATACGTGGTGCGCTAATCGCTGGATTAACCGAAGGAATTTACGAAGTAGATGCAACCCTAATAACAGATGCAAAACAACTCGCGTATCAGCGACAAATTTTATGGATTAGTGCTGACTAAATGAATAGATAGTTTATTAACCTGTTGAAATTCTAAATATAAAAAAGACATTTTATACATAAACATATTGAGAAACCAAATAAAACAAAGCTATTCGTGATGATGGAATGACAGATTAAAGTCGTAAAATAACTTGAAAATTGTTTGTTTTATGTGCAATATAAGTAGTAACCTGATGTATAAGTTGGGTGTGCGTGGTCGTGTAGAATCTATACAAAATAGTGTTAAAATATTGACACCTCAGGCTGTATATATTCCGAATCACAGCCCTACCCATCTCAAGATTAACCACGGAGATTAGTGAACATGAACTTAAAGAAAACAGCTTTAGCCTCAGCTATCGCGCTGACTTTGGCAACGGGTTCTGTAATGGCAGTTACCACCACAGTTGGTGGTGAATTTATCCTTGATAAATCAACTGTCACAGCAGGCGGTGTCGTTAATTTAGCTTTACTTGGCTTAGACAAGTCTGGTGCGGTTGACCGTTTTGGTGAACAACAAGGCTCTGTTATTATTGCTGTTGTAAACACGATCAAGGGCGAAATTATTGGTGGTTCCACTTATCCCGGTGCAACTCCTGATGATGCAAGACCTTTATCTGGTCAATTCAGCTCTCAAGTCAGATATTTCAGATTGAATCAAGGTAATGGTCAGGTTAGCATCAACTACCCAGCCAATGTAACAGGCACTGACACCATTACCATTACTCTGCAAGAAAGAGTCCCAACCACAGGTGGTGGTGTAGAATTCCACACAATTGCCACTGCTGACCGTGTTGTAACTGTCAATCCTCCCTCATCCGATCCTAAAGCATTAGGCATTACTGGATTCAAGGCTTCTGATCTTGACCCAGAAAAACCATTAGGCACAACAGATGATGTGAACGATGTTGATGGCATCACTGGGAAAATGACAGCGGGTGTTGCTGGCGCGCAAATCTTCATTGAAGCTGAAAATGCTTCAGCCGCTGGGGAAGTAACCGTTACCCTGAGAAAGAAAGGTAGCACCACAGGTACTGCTTATACGGCTCAAATGCAAAAGGGTGAAGCCATTGTTACTATTGATGATAAAGTAACAAGTGCTGGTTCATACTACATTGAAGCAACCTTTAAAGGGTTTACAGGCAATAGCGTTGATTTACTCTATGCCGATACCGTTGAGGTATTATCCACAGGTGTACCCCATAGCGTTACTTTAACAGCTAATAAACAACGTATTAATGTCGGTGCAGGACAAGGCGCGACAATTAAAGCAACCCTGAAAGATGCGTTTGGTAACACAACAACCAGCAGAGCAGGTACTGCGATTACTGTGGAAGTGAAAGATGCTAACACAGTCACAACCAGCGTTGGTACGTTTGATATTCCTATCGTAGTTGGTGCTTCATCAAATAGCTACATGTTAGGTGTTGCGGGTAATTCTGCTTTTGCTAAGGCAAGTACAGCCGCTTTAACAGGAACACCCTTAGGTGCGAATAGAACCGTTATTTCTGGTATTGCATCATCTCAATCACTCGCAATTAGTGCCGTTGATAAAAGTCTGATTGTGACACCGCTGTTTGTGGGTATGCCTCAAATGGCAGGTACAGAGTTTAATGCTTTCACCGTTAATACCAGTGACAGCAACATCAATTTAGGTTCTGTCAACATTCTCAATGTCACCTCTGGTGAGTCCTTAACTGTCAATCGTGATCCTAACACGAATATAGCACAAGGATTTTTCAAAACAGCAACCGACGGTGCAATGTACTTACTGTCTGATAGCACAGGGGTTTATGCGCAAGAGTTAGTCACTGCCGCTGGAATCACTCGTGCAGCAGCAACCAGTGTTCAATTGCGTAATGCCCATAACCAAGTCGTGACATCTGTCAATACCGAAGTCGTGAGCAGCACATCAACAGATCGCGTTGCAAAAATCCCTGAATATTCACTGAAGATGTTTGACACTTTCGGTAACTCCGTAACACCTGGCTCTCCTGGTGGTACAGGCACATTTACTGCTAGCAGCAGTAACGCAGTCAGTGTGCAATATGTCAATACAACCACAGCCTCTTCAGGTATTCCTAGCTTACCTTCTAGTGGTATGGTCGAAGTTACCTATGCAACGGCGGGTGCTAAGGCATTTAATGGTACAGATAATATCGCATTAGCGTTTGACAAACCTGGTTTAGGTACAAACACGCTTACGGTAACCACTAATGTTAGCGCACCATCTACATTAGCGACTATCAATGCCTACATCACTCAAGAGAAGATTCCTACCAATAGTGAAGTTGCATTAACCGTTGAAATTGTTGACCAATATGGCAATCCTTTCCCAACAACAGATGTTATCGTTTTATTCAATGATGGGTTAGCCGTCAGTGATAGCCTGATTCAAACACCTGATGTGAGAGACTTAAGTGGTAATGTTATTGCTACAGGTCAAAAACTCTTCACAACCGCAGGTTCTAGAAAAGTATTAGTGGTTGGCGCAGGTCCTGTTGAAGGCACATTCAAATTAACCTTCAAAAATCCTGATGGAACTATCAAAACAGAACGTACCTTTACCGTTGCTTCTGCCTTTGAAGGTCAATGCTCATCTTCTAACTTGTCTGCCTGCACCACTGAAGCGACTTGTGTGGAATCACTCGGTTTCTATGCGGGTGATAAATGTTCTGTCCGTCCTGAATTGACCAGCACAGGTTCTGTGTTTGATCCGATAACAGGCGAAGTTGTTGAAGGCACATTAAACTTCTTTGGTGGTATTTACCAAGCACAAAAACCCGAAGATGGCTTCAATAAAACAGCCGTTATTCCTTGCTTCGGTCCTAATAACCCAGTTAGTATTCAAGTTGCCTTCCAAGTTGATTCTGCTGACGTAGGCAAGGCTGGTGAAGTTCTCTTCATTGGTTTATTGACGATTGGTGAGTTTAACTTCAGCGGTTGGTACATGATGGATGCGTCCAATATTGTGACATGGGACGGCATGAGCTTAGCGGGTTTAACTGCTGCAAAAAATGTTGGTGAATTACCTGCACTGTACTCCAGCACCTTATACCAAGATCAGTTCTACAGCAGTGGTTTATTGAACCTTTATGTTGGCTACCGTAATACAGCTGGCAAGGTTGTGTTCTCTAGCTCTGCAATTCAAGCAAATATTGTTAATAGCGATACTTGCCCCACAACACCCTAAATAAAAAATAGACATGTTTCTGATTGAGACATGTCTTTAACTTAGGGTTTTTGGTAAGAATAAAAACGGTGATTATGAAAATAATCACCGTTTTTTATTTGGAGTCTGTCTGAATCAGTATTTACCGAGTTATCCGCATTGAAAAGTATTCAGCAAATCACTTTCCATTCCCAATCGTGTAATAAACCGTTATCTCGGGCAGTTGCTAATCGTCTTTTCAGTGAACAGTGAGGATTCATAACATACTCTGATAGAAATAACTATTGTGTAACAGGTAGTTGGGAACTGCTTACTAAGGGTAATTCGTCCCCTTGTAGAAATAACGCATTTACAATTTGGTCTTCCACATCATCTGCTCCCTTATAACCACATCCATTATTGTTGAGTAATAAGCTAAAAGCATACAATTGTCGTCCCGTATTGCTAGGAACATAACCTGTGAGAGTACTTACACCATTTAGTGTGCCTGTTTTTGCGCGCACATGTGCATGTGCTGGGGAGTTTTTAAACCGATTAGAATGCAAACCAAATGCGCCCATCACCCGCATAGAAGTCATAAAATCAGGACCTATATCAAAACGATTGTGCATCATGACTAATAAATCCGTCATCATTTTCGCAGTAATTTGATTTTGTTTAGATAAACCTGAGCCATCAGCTAACATCACCCCTTGCGTACTAACGCCACTGGTTTGAAGAAAATCAGCAACTTGTTTTAGCCCATTTAAATGTGTTGCAGGCTTGCCCACTTTTTCAACCGCAATGGTTTTAACCAGTTGTTCTGCCATAAAATTGCTAGAATAAGTATTCATTTCTTTGATAATTAATGAAAGGGGCGGGGATTCATGTTCTAACACTTCACGTGCATTATTGGGAGAAATATTAACAATTTCTGTCGCGCCACGAACTGTAATACCTGCTTTACCCAAATAATCACGAAATGATTCAATGGTATAGCGACTAGGATTGTCAACATTAACCAATACTGTTCGGTCGTAATCCCCCTGTGGTAAATTACCTGTCACCACAATTCTCACTCCACCTTGCGCATCATCCACGCGTCGCACACCTGCGGTGCCATTTCCTTTAGCTGCCGTTGTGCTTTGATTATCAATGCGCATGTAAGCGGGTGAAGGTTCTAACCAAATAACTAATGGGTCACCCACGTTTGCACCGGGACGTAAATTAACCGCAACAGTGTTCAAATTGAGTGACAATGCACCAATTTTCGCGTCAAAAGGACGCTGACTGCGGTCAACATCCCATGTTGGGGCGCGGTCATAATTGTCAAATAATGAAACATCTGCAATTAACTTACCCTCAATAAAATTCAATCCACTGGCTTTAAGTTGTTGAGCCATTTGCCATAAATCGGTATGAACCAATTTCGCATCGCCACTTCCCATCAGAATTAAATCACCTTGTAGGGTGTCACCAATTCGTCTGCCTGTTTGTAACAGTTTGGTTTTATAACGATACTCAGGACCTAAATAATGCAATGCTGCGGCTGTCGTGACTAACTTCATAATAGAGGCAGGCAACAACGGCGTTTGTGGGTTACGACTATAAATCGTGCGCCCTGTGGATAAAGAAACAATATTTACTGCCGTACGTTCTTTATTTAAACATCGCGCGGTTAATGCGTTATCAATTGTTTGTGTGAGTGTCGGGGCAGCAAAAGCAGTGTTTGAAATTAATAAACAAACTGCACCGAAATGTGCATACCAATTGCTGAGAGTACGAATAGAATTGACTGAAATGAACATAAGCGTACCAACTATAAACAAATGAAAAGAAAATCACCATTGACTAATAAAAAATAGATTTAAATAGCATATTCAAACCCATATTTTACGCTTTCTACGCAGATTTATCTGCTTAAGCCCTGTAAAAATGGCTGTTTTTTGCCGTGATAACTAAACACAAGATAGACAAAATAACCTGTTGCAGTACATCATGCCTGTTATCTATCATACAGGTTTAAGCGTAGGGTATATCACAGCAGTTAATTTATACACGCTTGCTAACTATTGTTATAAAGCACTTACTGATACACTGTTTAACTTGATTTTTAACTAAACAACGTATTTTCAAATTGAATTTTAGTGAGTTCAGGTTAAAATTGCAGATTTTTATGGTAAAAGGATGCGGAAAGCCTGATGGGTTGTGTGAGGAGAATGAAGTAAATGCCTGTCGAATTGTACAATGATGGTACACATAAATGCATTGCTTTTTATGACTTAGTGTCAGGCGAAGGCGTGCAAGCAAATCAATTTTTAATCGTGAATGGCAGTCATTCTGCACTCATCGATCCGGGAGGAGATTTAATTTATAACGATTTATTTATGAAGTCGTATAAGTATGTTTTTACTAAAAATTTAGAGTATGTTATCGGTTCACATCAAGACCCCGATATTATTTCTTCTTTGAATAAATGGTTAGTTGGGAGTGAATGTAAAGTTATTGTCCCCGGTATATGGGAACGATTTATTCCGCATTTTGCCCCTCCAGGAAAGTCAAAAGATCGAATTATTGGCATTCCTGATAAAGGTATGGATATTTACTTAGGTAATACCATTCTAAAAGCAATTCCCGCACATTTCTTACACTCAGAAGGTAATTTTCAATTTTACGACCCACTGAGTAAGATATTATTTTCTGGTGACTTAGGCGCGTCAATGGTGCATTCAAAAGAAGACCAGCCAGTTGACGACTTTGAGGCGCACATTAAATACATGAAACCGTTTCATCAACGGTATATGTCAAGCAACAAAGTTTGTCGCTATTGGGTTAACATGATCAAAGAATTAGATATTGAATGGATTGTTCCACAACATGGGCGGTCTTTTAAAGGAAAAGAAATGATTGCACAATTTTTAGCGTGGATTGAAACGCTAGAATGTGGGGTTGACCTAGTAACACAGGATTTTTATAAAATCCCGTGATACCTATATGATATAACAGCAGATTACCGCTTTATTTGACCGCTAAAATAAATATAATCCGTTTTTTGCAAACCTTCCTAGATTTCAGCGGCACATTCATTGCCACTAAATTCGCTGAGGGAGACTTTAAGATAAATTGCTTCTTGAGTCTCCTTTAGGGGATTCATATTTTATTTAACCAATAAATCGGCAAATAAATTACTTATCATCTTATGCCTTCAACGATTTCATATCGATCACAAAGCGGTATTTGACATCACTTTTTAACATGCGTTGATAAGCGGTATTAATCTCTTGAATCTTAATCACTTCAACGTCTGACGTAATATTGTGTTCAGCACAAAAGTCTAATAATTCTTGTGTTTCAGCAATACCACCAATGAGTGAACCTGCAATCGATTTACGACCTAATACCATCGGTGCAGTATTTAACATTGGCTCTAAAGGTCCTAAGTAGCCAACCAGCACTAATGTACCACTAATAGCTAATGTTGGGATATATTGATTTAAATCATGTATATATGGCACAGTATCAAGAATGAAATCAAAATGGCCTTGTACTGCTGCCATTTGTGTTTCATCGCTAGATAAGACTATATTATCTGCACCTAAGCGACGTGCATCTGCTTCTTTACCCTCAGAACGGGTAAATAAAGTTACTTCTGCTCCTAACGCTTTGGCTAATTTCAACGCCATATGCCCTAAGCCGCCCAAACCAACCACCGCCACACGGCTGCCTTTGCCTACCTTCCAGTGTCGCAACGGCGACCAAGTAGTAATGCCTGCGCACAGCAGTGGTGCTGTACCTGCTAACTCAAGGTTTTCTGGCACTTTTAATGTGAATTTTTCAGTAACAACGATTTTTTCTGAATAGCCGCCATAGGTTGGCATCTGATCATGACGGTTAACTGAGTTGTAGGTGAGGGTTGGAAACTCAACGCAATACTGTTCTTCACCATGTTCACAAGGTTCACAGTGTTGGCAGGAATCAACCATGCAGCCAACAGCGGCTAAATCACCGACTTTAAAACGGGTCACAGCCGCGCCAACTTCCGTCACACGCCCTACAATTTCATGTCCCGGCACTAAGGGATAATTGCTGTTATGCCAGTCGTTGTGGGCTTGATGTAAATCTGAGTGACATACGCCACAATATAAAATTTCAATTACCACATCGTCTGCACGTGGTTCACGCCGTTCAAAATGGTAAGGGGCTAAGTTATCCGTTGGTGAATGGGTTGCATAACCAAGTATATTCATAGTCATAAGAGGTTTTCCAGTGATTGATTTTGATAGGAAGCCGTTTTGCTTATGTTCATTACGCCAGATCAGTTGACGCAGTTTGTAAGCGGGGTAAGCGAGATTTCAGCACGACCAATACGCCAGAAGCTGCCACAACTGTCATACCCAACAGACTGAGTTGATCTGGTATATGTTGAAACACTAACCAGCCAAGTAACCCTGCCCACAAAAGTTGTACATAATTCATGGGTGCGAGTACCGAGGCAGGCGCGTGCTGGTATGCGGCGGTAAACAAAAAATGTCCTAAACCACCATAAATACCAATGCTGATAAACAGCAGGTAATCTTGCCAACTTGGTTGAATGCCCTGCCAAAACCACGGCAATGATAAGCCAAAGCTAAACGCGCCAATTAACGCCGCGTAAAATAACAAGCTGATGGTATGCTCACTGCTAGCAAGCATCCGCGATAATAGTTGGTACACAACGGTTGCCACAGCTGCGCCCAGTGCATAGATGACACCTAATGTGTCTAAACCACTGGTAGGGCGCACAATCAGTAATGTGCCGATTAATCCCATAATGACAGCTACCCAACCTAATGCACCAATATGTTCACCCAATAGTGGGCGGGCAAGTAACACGACTATCAATGGTGATAAAAAGATAATGCTTGTAGTTTCTGCAATCGGCATCCGTTGTAGGGCAAGCCCGATAAAGAGCGTAGCGATTACTAAGGAAGCACCGCGTACTATAACCCAGCCTGTACGTTGGGTTTTTATCAAGCGTTTGCCTTGACTGGGGGCTAGTATGATAATCATGAGTGAACAATGTACGATATAGCGCATGGCAGCAATCATTGGGACATCATACTGAGTGGTAAGAAACTTAGTTGTCGCATCCATGCAAGCCAACAACAAAACGGCCGCTAACAGCAGAGAGATACCACGCCATGGCTGCTGTGTCTCTGCTAAATGAGGTGCAGTGGTAGGCAACGGTTTGCCTATGGGGTTACGCATGGGTTTCATCTCCTCAGTAATCATAACGAGATTATTCTAATGCTTGAGTGTGTTAATGATAAGATAGGATAATCTGCATAGACTTATGAGAATAATTCATAAATGTCACGAGAGCGTTTTGACGATTTGATTGCCTTTTTAACCATTGCTCGTGCAGGCAGTTTTACCCGTGCCGCTGCACAATTGGGCGTGTCACAGTCGGCATTAAGCCATACCTTACGTAATTTAGAAAACCGTTTAGGTGTGCGTTTGCTGACACGCACTACTCGTAGTGTTTCGCCAACTAGAGCAGGCGAACATTTGTTACAAACGGTGGCACCGCGAATGAAGGAAATTGAAGCGGAATTAGCTGCGTTGAGTGCCTATCGGGATAAACCCGCAGGCAATATTTGCATTAATACGGCAGGTCATGCCGCTGATACAATACTTTGGCCTAAGTTAGAGCCGTTATTGCATGAGTATCCTGATATCAAGGTCGAAGTCATTATTGATTATGGCATGATTGATATTGTTGCTCAGCGTTGTGATGCTGGGATACGAATTGGTGATCAAGTAGAAAAAGATATGATTGCGGTGCGTATTGGACCAGATTGGCGCATGAGCGTGGTCGGTTCGCCCCATTATTTTGCCTCACATAGTTTGCCCCAAGTACCACAGGATTTAACCGAGCATATTGGTATTAATTTGCGCTTACCCACTTACGGCGAATTGTTGACATGGGAATTTTCACAAGATGGGCATGAGGTAAAGGTGCATGTGGAGGGGCAATTAATTTTTAACAGCGGTCTGCCCATTTTGCGAGCAGCATTAGCTGGTTTTGGCTTGGCGTACTTGCCAGAAGATATGGTTAAAGAACATATCACGGCAGGTCATTTGGTGTCAGTGCTTGAAAATTGGTGTCAGCCATTTTCTGGCTATCATTTATATTATCCCAGCCGTCAACAATCGTTACCCGTATTTAAATTGGTAGTGGAGGCGTTGCGATATCGGGGGTAAATCACTGTATTAAACCTTATAGCCGAGTACATAACGGGTTCGGTGGAATTATAATGAAAAATGACATAAAAACAGGGTAATGACGTGACTTTCTATCTTCTTGAAGAAAAGTAAGGTTTTCCTTATTAAACAACAGACACACTGTTTTAAAATTAGCCAGTTCCATAAATCCTTGTCCACATTCGCGACAGTTATAGCTTTTCGTATTTCATGATGTATGTAGCTTCACAGTGAGGACAACTCAGTGCCTCTCTTCAGTTTGTGAAGAAGGGTAGAAATGAATAAATCTATTTACAATTCATTTTTCAGATATTCTAAAAAAGCTAATATCACCGATTCATTACGTTTATAAAAAACCCATTGTCCAACCCGTTGAGAAGTCACTAAACCCGCACGTTGTAAAATGGCAAGATAAGCAGAAATGGTAGATTGCGATAATCCTGCACGTTCATAAATACGTCCAACACATACGCCATTTTCTAATGTATGCTCTTGTGATTGAAAGTGTTTTTCAGGTTCTTTTAACCATGTCAATATCTCACGGCGCACAGGGTTAGACAGTGCTTTGATAATGCCATCAATATCCAATTCATTACTCACGTGCTACATACCTCAGTTTTGCACAACTACCGCAATTTATAAGCCATTTCTTTATACTTCAGCCATTATGCTGAAAACGTTAGATTTAATAATTAAAATTAAATAGCAACCAACATCAATTACGCCAAACAAAGCAGGGCGCAAAAATATCCCTTCCTTGTTTAGCGCGACAGCATCAAGTTCACGGGGGGTTCATCACCGCCATTTTACCGTGTTATGTCTAAACCACCAGTGTTGTAAGGGCTTCATGACTGAAATTTTTAATCGTTTCATAATGCCCTGAGCGTACTTTATTCGCCCATTCTGGTTCTGAAAGTAATGCCCGTCCGACAGCGACTAAATCAAATTTATTTTGTTCTAGCTGGTCTGCCAAAGTTCTAAGTTGTTCAAATTGAATACTTGGGTAATCCCGACCTTGAAATTGTTCTAATGAAAAGGCTTTATCTAAACCGACACTACCAACGGTAATCACGGGTTTATTCGTTAATCGATGTGTCCATGTAGCAAGATTGTCAGGAGAATCGGCAAATTCTGCTTCCCAAAAACGGCGCGTGCTGGCATGAAACACATCAACACCCGCATCCGCTAGCGGTTGTAAAATTCGTTTTAATTCATCTGGTGTATTGGCTAAGCGAGCAGCATAGTCGCGTTGTTTCCACTGGGAGAAACGGAAGACAATAGGAAAGTCTTTGCTGACAACCGCGCGCACCGCTTTGACAATTTCAACAGGAAAACGAACACGGTTTTCAATTGAACCGCCATATTTATCTTCGCGCTGGTTTGTACCTTCCCAAAGAAAGTTATCTAATAAGTATTCATGCGCACCGTGTAGTTCTATGCCGTCAAAACCAATCCGTTCAGCATCTTTTGCAGCTTGGGCAAAGGCTTCAATAATAGCGTTTATATCCGCTTGAGTCATGGCACGAACAACGACTTTACCCTCTTCTTGAATTTCCATAGGACCTACCCCAGGAATACTGGGGTCTGGTTCTGTACCGGGGCGACGAATTAATCCAACATGCCAAAGTTGAGGAATAATTTTTCCGCCTGCCGCATGAACTTCATCAACAACGTGTTTCCAACCTGCAAGGGCTTTTTCACCATAAAAAGCGGGTACATTGGGATAACCATTGGCAGAAGGATGATTAATATAAGTACCTTCGGTAATAATTAAACCAATACCGCCTTCTGCGCGTCGCCGATAGTAGGTCGCAACTTCTTCTGTCGGAATACCATCAGGTGAATGATTGCGAGTCATGGGTGCCATGACCAGACGATTAGGTAACTGTTGACCACCAAAAGAAAAAGGTTGGAAAAGGGTTGCGGTAAGACGTTCAGTAAGTGCTTGCATGAGCTGTTCCTTGTAATGGTTTATCTGTAAATTTGCTTACGTATATATTTATATATCTATAATAACAAATATTCAAGTGCCAGCTCATAAAATAATTAAGGGTGAATAAATTCACCCTTAATTTTTAGCAAATATTGGAACAATGATTATAAAAATAAATTAATCAGGAATGGCTAATTCCCCAGTCGTAAAGTTTTATCACCAGGTCCTGCTACGTACCACGCAATCACACCAATCAATGGTAAAAGCAGAACGATGACGACCCAAACAACTTTTTGTTCAACAGGAACAGAGGTTTGGATAATTTTTAAAATCGCAAAAACATCTGCAATCAGTATAAATACACTTAAAATAAGTTGCATAAAAATTACCCTCAACGCTAGAAAGCGTTTATTTCTTCGATACACTGTTTAATGTGGTTTCTGCCCACGCATTCAAGCCTGTTTTTACAGAACCCAATAATTCTAGGGTTTGTTCTGTGTTGGTTTTTAACTTGTCTTGTAACTCGGCAAATAACGCAGTTTGTGCCGCAATAACATCTTCTGCGGTTTTTGCTTTTTTCAGCTCTTCTAAATAATGTGCGGTACTTTCCATATAAATAACCAGCGTTGCGGTTTGGCTTTGTACGAAACCACTGACGGCTGCTTGGCTAATTTCGCCTAAACTTTTCACGGCAGTTGCCGAGCTTTGTAGATCAACAATGCTGAGTTGCTTTTGTAGCAGGGTGTTAAACGCATTACTATTGAATTCACGCAAATCACGTGTGCTGGCAAGTGCCATTTTCATAAATTCGGCAAAATTAGCGGGAACTGCTTGCGCGTTAAAAAGACCATTGCTCGCCTCAGTATTACCACTGGCGAGTTTTTTAAATGCGTCTAAAGAGGCTTGATTCATGTCTTGCCATTGTTTAATAAAAGTATTTTCCATGCTAATGTCTCCTAATTGATACTTGTGTAAAAGATTAATGTTGTGCGCGTGAACTGGCTAAGCGTTCAACCATTTTCATAACGGCTGAAATTTGTGGGGCTGTGTGACTGTAAAAATTGGGGTTTTGAGCATTGGTACTGGTATATCCCCAAAAATCCCAACAACCTTTTGGGTTATAGGGAATATTTGAGGGTTCTACCTGTGGGTAAAGAACAATAATGTTATTGGTATCCGCTAATTCGTTGTAGCCTGTACCTGAATAGTAATCGTTGCCGATTTTCTTCGCGCCTTGTTCGCAACCATGAAAAACAACATGAACGCGACAATGCTCTGTATTACAACTATTTGGAATATAAGCAAATCCTGTTTGACTCATGCTAGAGCGATTACTATCAATAAATTCAAACTGATTAAAACTGACAAAATCACCGCTTAAGTGATAAGGCTTCGCAGGTGGGTTTAAATCATTGCCATAAATATGCCGAAGGATGTCATGTGATTGCATAAAGTTACAATCATTAATGTAAGGGGGCGCGGTTAAAGAGCAGGTAACATCATTATCATTATTAGTAATAATGGCATGTCCTGCATTAACGGTAGTTACATATTTAATATTCTCTTCAGGTACATTGAGTTGTTTGTAAAATTGATACGTTGTATCCACAACTAGCGGAATAACGGTTCTATCTGCTTGTCCAGAGAAAATATAAATCTTCTCTTTTTGTAAGTTATCTAAAGCATCCACTTCATTGTTGCTGGCGAATTCTTGCGCTTTTTTTATTAATACATCAGGTTGTGGCGCGACACTGGCTGTCAGTGGGTGCATACAAGTGTTCATTGCATTTTCTAAAAATGTGTTAAATGAATAGCTTCCCGCACAATAAAAAGGCCCACCCGCGATAATACCAGCACCGATTATCTTGCTAGAATTAGCGACCTGAAATTGTGCCGCCATAAATGCGCCCGATGACAATCCAGAAACTGAGGTTTGCGTAATATCTGCATCGTAAGCGGGCAAACTAACCGTTTCTGCCACACTGACAATGGGTAACGACAGTAGTGTTATGCTTGCGAGAATATTCAATGAATATGACATATAGCAAAATCCTTTCATAAGCAGTGTATTATTTTCTGTTTTAACCCCGTTGTTAAAACTAAGTTAGTTTAACTCAATAACACTATAAAATAGTAAGTATTTTTGCATAATTCTCTCTAAATTGACGATATAGTTAATGAATCAAGCTGTTGAAGTAATAGATGTTTGTAAAAAATTCCCCATGGTTTCGGGCTATAGCGATTTTTTTTTACAACCGTTACAAAAAAAATACATGATGGCACTTCAAGATGTCAATTTAGTTATCCCAAACAATGAACTATTTTGTATATTAGGCGCAAATGGAGCGGGAAAAACAACATTATTAAAAATTTTATGCACACTGATGTTACCCAATAGCGGCACTGTGTTAATTCAAGGTTTAGATGTTGTACAACACGCATCCCAAATTAAACGCTTAATTGGGTATGTATTAAGTGATGAACGCAGTTTTTACTGGCGATTGACAGGACGACAGAACTTGCAATTTTTCGCTCGTTTGCAAAACCTTTCCCCCACAAAAACACAGCAAAAAATTCAAGCATTAAGCCAAAGTTTTGAATTAAGCCGTCAATTAGATGCCCCTTTTCAAACGTATTCTACGGGGATGCGACGTAAATTATCGTTTATACGTGGTTTATTGACTGACCCGCCATTAATTCTGATGGATGAACCTAGCAATGCACTAGACAGTTTGTCAGCAGAGCAGGTGTGGCAATATATTCGTGAAGTCTTGATTAATCAGCAAGGAAAAACCGTTATTATCACAGAGCATAATTTGAGCAAAGTCGAACGCTTTGCAGATAGATTTGCTATTTTGAAAAATGGGGAAATTAAAGCAGTAGCAACCCCACACGAACTACGCCAGCAATTAACCCCTAAAAATTGTTATCAATTAGTACTTCAACAGCCAACAATGGGGTTATTGCACTGGCTAGCAACAAGCTGTGAGATTCAGCAACAAACCGTGCAAAATGATGGTAATCTATTGTTAGAAATCGTATTTACTTCTCCACAAATTAATTATTCTGCATGGTTAGCCGATTTATTAGCGGTAGGGGGGCGTGTGTTAAGTTTTAGCCCTGTATCGCATTCATTAGAAAATATTTTTTCAGCTTATTATCAAGATGTTTGAACCCGTCGCCCGTCCTTTTTGGTTGACTACTACGTCTCATAGCATGATGCCGTTAATGCCACCAAATTCACGAATATTTATTCAACCTATCGCCCCTGCATTGCTTCGTGTTGGGGATATAGCAGTTTTTATTGCGGATAATAAACTCATTGCACATCGGGTATTAATCATAAAAACAGATGTCTTTTTGCAAAGCGGCGATGCGATGTTATCCGCGCATACAATTTCATTTTCCCAGTTGCTTGGAAAAGTGCTTCAGATTGAAACGACAGATAAAATCTTTGTATTATCGCGTAAAAATTGGTTACAAAAAATAATTGCCCGTAGTAGCCATTTTATTATTCGCCTACATCCGCAATACCCGCGTTTAAGTCATTATTTACATCGTTTTAAATTCCACTGTATTAGGCTAATAATTAAAATTGCCTGAATCAGGGTTCGGATAATCTTTACGTCCTAATTTGTTTAACACTATTCTTGTATTCAAATACACAATTTAATTAAGTGAGATATTCGTTTGAAAACTATTTATCTTCTTGCCAGTTTTTGGCTGTGTTTTGCCATCAATTCGCCGCTGTTTGCCAGTGTTGAAATACAAATAACAGAGAATAATGAACAATCTGTTACGCTAACGTTGATAAGTGACGGGCTACAATTAACGCCACAACTGAGTGAAAACGGGCAACTTATCCAAACGGTACAATTAGCAGGTGCAAGCTATCGTCACGACGCACCGTTACCGTTACGTGGCACGTTGTTGGCTGTGCCACAAGGGGCGCGACCAACCGTAGAAATTGTCGATAGTGTTGTGCAAACCATGTCCGCACAATTGATAACTGTTGATAAATCAAGTTTACCGCTGAGTCCTGTCACCTTGGGATTAACAGGGAAAATCCGTGAGCAATCCGTCGCACAACTGATTTTTTACCCTGTGTTATACGATGCAGATAAACAGCTAATCTCTTTTTATCAAAAACTAACAGTCCGTGTAAATTTTAACGCGCCAACAACACGCAGCGCGCAAAATCGTACAGAAACACAGCCTGTTTTTAATCAACTATTTCAACAGTTACTCCCCAATTACAGCCCTACAAACTATCCGACAACTCGCGCACTAACGACAACCACCACTTGTCCAACAGGCAATATTCGTTTGCAACTGATGCTGGATACGGATGGTATTTATTTCTTAACTAAACAAGACTTTCTGAATATTGGGCTAGATATTAGTCAATTTGACCCCCGTTGGATAGAAATGAGCCGTCAAGGGCAAGCAATTCCCTTATATGTTTTGGGGGAAGAGGATGGTGTATTTGATGAGAGTGATGCGATTTTTTTCTACGCACAAGCCATGACTGGCGATTATACCCGCACAAATGTTTATGATTTAACGCTCAAATTTGACGGCTCAACCCGTATGAACATTGCAGATGGGAAACCTCATGCAGACCTAAGCCCTTTAACCCAATTTCGCGCCAGTAAGCATGTAGAAGTCGATAAGGAATATTGGGGCGGTGTCCCGACAGCGGGGAGTGATGGTTGGTTTTGGGCAAGATTAACGGCAGGTGGGTCGCAGGCAATGCCTGTCAGTTTGCTCAATGTTATTAATGATGTAACAGAAACAGCAACGTTACGGGTAACATTACAAGGGCGTGCGGGTGATGTGTATTACACGCCAGACCATCACACCTTAGTATTTCTTAATCAAGACAATATACAAGATGCTTATTGGGATGAACAAGATGTGTTTGTTCATACGGTAAATGTGACGCAAGATAAGCTAATTCGTGGAACGAATACGATTACGCTGTCTTCCTTAGGTAAAACGGGCGCAAGTGTGGATGAATTGTATGTCGACGCGCTAGAAGTCGACTACACCGCAAGTTATACCGCAGAAAATAATCAATTAACCTTCACCACAGCAGAAACAGGTGATATTAATATTCAACTAGATGGATTCACGTCTGATTTTATTGTGTTAGTGGATATTACTGACCCTAAAAATGTTATTCCTTACATCAACACGGTTATTACTCAACAAGCCAATGGACGCTATAGCCTCTTATTTGGTGATACGCTCAGCACACCAAAAAAATGGCTCGCATTAGGATTGGATGTGGCTTTATTACACAAACCCAGCGCAATGACGTTAGAAATTCCACCAGAAACGCCATTACAATCTAGTTGCCAACAAGCGGATTATATTCTGATTTATCATGAAAGTTTTGATGTGAGTCGTTTGGTGAAACACCTAGAATCAACAGGATTCAATGTATTAAGCGTTACAACGCAAGATATTTATGATGAGTTCAACAATGGTGTAATGAGTCCGCAAGCCATTAAAGATTTTCTCACCTATGCCTATAACAATTATCAAACGCCAAGCCCTGCGTATGTATTGTTTATGGGCGACGCGAATCAGGATTATTTAAACCGTTTGCAAGGGGGAATTAATTATGTGCCAACTTACATTTTAAAAACCCCGCGTTTAGGTGATACCGCCTCAGATAATTGGTTTGTTAGCATCAGCGGTGATGACCAACTTCCTGATTTAATAGCTGGTAGAATGCCTGTGCGGACACAAGCACAAGTGGATGCAGTCACTGATAAAATTATCAACTATCTTCAACCCAGCACAAGCACAGACGGTTGGCAAAAATATGTTTTATTTGCCGCTGATAATGAAGAAGAATTTCAAGCGATTTCTGATTATTTAATTGGTTATAGAATTCCTAACCAAATAGCACATGCGGTTTATTTGAGTGGATATGATAACAGTGGCGTGTTAGCAAAAGCGGATATTATCAAGTATTTAAATGAAGGCGCGTTAGTCACCACTTACAATGGACATGGTGGGGTAGAAAATTGGGCGGGCGAGTTTATGTTTGAATCTAGTGATGTTGCTGCCTTAACCAATCAAGACCGTTTAACATTTGCTGTTATACTAAGTTGTATTAATGGACGATTTGCAAATTATCGTGAGGAAAATCCATTAGCGGAAGCATTATTAAATACGGCAGACAAGGGGGCAATTGCTGTATTTGCACCAACAGGCTTAGGTGCAAGTATTGAACATGCAGCAATCTCTGAAGAGTTATTTAAATCTTTATTTATCAATCGACAAACAGAGGTTGGCGCGTTAGTCACCAGTGCAAAAATCAAAGCGGTTACGGATTATGGCATTTCCACTGATAATTTAGAGATTTATACTTTATTTGGCGAACCGAGTTTACGGTTACAGTTACAATGAATTTTTAGGGAGTTTATAAGATGCAACATCGTTTAAAACAGAGTTTACCGCTATTTTTCACGCTGGGATTAACAGCGGGAGCGCAGTTTGATGTGTGGGCAGCAACAAACACCACTTTAATAGGGTGTAATGTTGTTAATCCTAATGGCGTAACGGGAATTTCTGGCTCATCGACAGCCGTATTTCATACAAACTTACCCTCTTCTCCAGCAGGTTTAGTAGCATGTACTAGGAAATACTGGCAGTTCGCATCTACTGGTTGCACTAATCAAAATATCACCATTGATTTAGGCTCTGGTGGTATTCCAACCCCCAACTTTTTTGTTCCTAATACCTATAAGTTGGTGTGCAGTACGAACGAGCCTGCTGGAACAACATCAGCCGATTATTTTACCTCTGGTGGAGTAAACTCTTTTAGCGCAGGTTTAACTACTGGTGCAGCCGCCAATTTTGTCGGTGGAGCAGCAGGTTTTGCAAAAATTATTTTTAATAGTGTCACTTTTAGCGCGACAACTCGTTACTGCGTTTTATGTACAACTCAAAGTGACCAAAATGGCGGTAATGACCTTCTTGTCACGCTGTCTAGTTTCAACGCCATCAGTTTACCAAACAGCGTCAAACTCACTTGGAAAACAGCGTTTGAATTGGACAATGCAGGCTTTCATATTTGGCGCAGTGAAACCCGTGATGGAACATATCAACGCTTAACAACGGAATTGATTCTTGCTGATGGCGTTGGTAGCTCTTATGGATTTATGGACAATAGCGCGGTTGCTGGTCAACGTTATTATTATAAATTAGAAGATATTGATTTACATGGAGTTAGTACCTTTCATGACCCAATTACCGCTGAACCCAATGCGATTACGCTACTCAGTCCTGCTGATAATGTAACGTTGGATAAAAACCATACGCCTGCGTTAGCTTGGTCTGCGGATGCTTACACCAGTTTCAAATTGCAATACTCGCTAGATGACGGGCAAACTGTTTATGAAATCCCGACAAGCAATGTTTTTACGCCATCAATGCCTGATTGGCAATTATTGGTAGAACAATTACCCAAACCGACAACGCTCATCTGGCGGGTTATTGGACAAGATGAACAGGGTAATCAAGCCTATAGCACCATACAACACATTATTATTCAGTAGAGGTTATTTATGAACGATACACAAGACAATCTCCCCAATGAGCGCGTTGCAGCGCATGAAGAACGTCCTGAATATGAACCGCCTATGATTAAAGTTTTTCAACAAGATGAGTTGTTAAAAAACGTTGCTGTTCACGGATGTAGCCCGTTTGATGAATAGGCTCATGGCAAAAATAGCACGGATGCCACTGTTTTAAATGATGTTATCCATGCCTGTTTAGCATTACTCGATTTTAATGAATAAAAAAGGGATAACACGGTTTTATAGTGTGTTATCCCTTTTAAATTGTCTGTATAAACAAATTAGCGCACCGCTAAACCTTCGTTTAAAACCGTAATTTCAATCCGTCGATTTTGCCGACGACCGCTTTGAGTTTTATTATCTGTGATAGGACGTACTTCGCCAATTCCTTTCGCAACAATCCGTTTGGATGCAATCCCTCGTGAAATCAACGCATATTTTACAGCATCGGCTCGGCGTTGTGACAATCCTAAATTGTAATCATGACTGCCTGTATTATCCGTATGTCCTTCAATTAACACATTACGGCTTGGGTTTTGATGTAAATAACTGGCGATTTTATCAATACTGATTGCTGAGGTACTGAGCAGTTCCGCTTTACCTGTTTCAAATAAACCATCACTGAGTGTTAGCAATAACCCTTTTGCCGTTTGTTGCGAGCGAACACTATCAAGTGCTGCACTGGCGGTTTCATCCGTTGTGTTGCTTGTATTATCAGGGGATACTTCAGGTTGTTGCGCATCTTGTTCGGATACAGTAGAACAAGCATTGAGTAAGCTACAAACCATTACGCATAATGCCATTTTTTTTAATAAGGCATGGGTATTTATTAACATATCTCTTAATCAACCTATTCTAATTTGTTTATTTGAGAGGATAATGGCTCGCCGATTAAGGCATTTTAACCACCAGTTTTTTATCCAAAAATTGATAAAAAATTTGTTTGGTTACGCCTACAGGTTCGATGGGAAATGTACGAACAATTTGTCCGTCTTCAACCGTAAAATTATCATGTCCTTGATAGTGAGCTTTTTCTTCTTCGGTTAATATCGGCACGGTTTGAGATGGGGAAAAAGTTGTGCCTGATAATTCGGTTAAGCTGATATTTTCTTCAGCCGTTTTGCTCACGGTGATTGTTTGTAAAATGATTTCTGGATTACCATCGCCATCCATATCTGTTACCCACGCATTATTTAAGCGATTACCTTCCCCTTTTAGTTGTGTAAATGGTTTTCCTTCATTTGTTACTTGAATTTCCCATTGATGGACATCACAACCCGTTCCTTGAATAACAAATTCAAGTGATTCATAACTATGTGTTTGTTCAAATGTACAATTTTCCGCTGCGCTACTAACGACAGGAAGCATTAATGCTGATAAAATACAAGGAATACAAATGATTAACTTACGCATAATCTTCTCCAGTTGATGAATGATAATGAAATGGAAACAGATATTCTAAACCAGCTAATAGGATTGGTGTTAATCTACGCCATCCGATTTGAAGCTCAAAACCGATTAGATTTTTCTATCTAGCTAGTGTCAATAGATTTTTTTGATGCCCAACTGTGAGAGAAAATCTTTATAATAGGTATTAAGAATGAACAGCTTCACTCTCTATCTAATTAATTTTTGAGGTTTTATTGTGTTAAAGTGGATAAAACGTCTTGTGCTTGGGTTTTTTAGTATAACGCTATTGGTTGTTATAGGTAGTTATTGGTTTTTGCAAACAACATTACCAACAGTAACGGGAGAATTGCATTTTAAAGGCTTGCTTGCACCTGTCACTATTAGTCGTGAACCGTCTGGTGTTGTACATATTCAAGCAGAGAATGAAACAGATTTATTTTATGCCCAAGGGGTTGCACATGCACAAGACCGTTTATGGCAAATGGAGTTCCAACGACGAATCGGTGCGGGACGCTTGGCTGAAATCTTGGGCAATAAAGCGATAGACCAAGATAAATTTTTACGGACATGGGGATTTTATCGCGCGGCAGAACAAGCCTATCTTGCTTTAGATAGTGAAGGTAAAGCGGTGATTAATGCGTATGTTGCAGGTATTAATGGTTATTTAGAAAGTGACCCAACATTACCTATAGAGTTTTATTTATTGGGGGTTAAACCCGCTAAATGGACACCTGCAGATGTATTAGTTTGGTCAAAAATGATGAGTTTTAATTTGGCGGGTAATCGTCGGACAGAATTGCGCCGTTATGCGTTATTAGCCAAAGGGTTAACGGAAGAGCGTATTGCAGAATTGATGCCTTTGTATGCTAATCAGGTACAACCAGCAGATGCAGCCCCCATTCATCCGACTACCCGCGATTATCAGTTAATAGAAGCCTTGTTTAAAGCGGATAAATTTACGCCCGTAACCAGTGAAGTATCAAATAATTGGGTGATTAGTGGGCAACATACAGCAAGCGGTCAGCCTTTATTAGCAAATGACCCGCATTTAGCCATTAGTAATCCTTCCTTATGGTATTTAGTACATTTGTCAGCACCTCATTACAATGCTATTGGCGCGTCTTTACCGGGCTTGCCTTGCGTTGTCATTGGTCATAATCAAGATATTGCGTGGGGTGTAACCAATGTTGAGGCTGATGTTGAGGATATTTACGTTTTAGATGAAACCGCTGATGGTAAGGGTTATCTTTATCAAAATGTGGTAACGCCTTACACAATTCGCACAGAAACGATTAAAGTGAAAGGAGAAGCTGACCAATCTATCACGATTAAAGAAAGTCTTTATGGTGTTGTCATTAGTGATTTAGTCGCAGACGTGCCACACACCAAACCACTCGCCCTGCGTTGGACAGGGCATGACGCTGATGATACGACATTCAGCACCTATTACTGGATTAATAAAGCGCGGGATTGGACAGATTTTAATGCTGCAATGCGTTTTTATATCGCGCCAAGTCAAAACTTTATTTATGCGGATAAAGTAGGCAATATCGGTCATATTGTTCCCGGTCGCTTACCCATTCGCAAAACAGGGCATTCAGGTTTATATCCTGTTGCAGGGAATGGTGATTGGGATTGGCAAGGTTTTATCCCCTTTGAAGCATTACCGCGTACATATAATCCACCCGCTGGCTATATCGCAACGGCAAATAATGATATTAGCCCACCAAATTATCCCTACCATATTTCTTTAGAATGGGGTGGTGAACCCTATCGTTTTCAACGTATTAATCAACTTATTACAGCAACAGATAAGCATGATTTAGCCAGTGTGCGAGCGATTCAGCAAGACCAACATAGTTTGTTATATGATGATTTTCGTCCTTATCTACAAAATTTACCCGTTACCTCACCGACAGCCCAAGCCGCATTAAAACGGTTATTAGTTTGGCGTGGTGATATGTCACGTCATTCATCAGAAGCGACATTATTTATGGCGTGGTATATGGGATTTGCACGATTACCCAATGCAGAAACGGGAGAATCTTGGTATTTTTACCCCCGTTATTTATTAAATGCCCTAAAATCGGGCGACAGTGCTTGCGCGACGCAAAAACGTAGTTGCTTAGAAATTGCCGCTCAAGTATTTGAAACTGTTGTTGAACAATGGAAAACAGACATTCCACAATGGGGATTTATTCATCAAGCTGAATTTAATCACGCCATTTTAACGCATACGCCTCTCGCGCCCTTATTTGATCGACGGGTTGATTTTGGTGGCGAGCGGTTCACTATTAACACAGGCTGGGTTGATCCTGATACGTTTAAAACAACTCATCTACCCAGTTATCGCCAATTAATTGATTTTAGCCAGCTAGATAATTCTGAATACATCCATACCGTTGGACAATCTGGTAATGTAATGTCTGCACATTTTGATGATTTATTACCCTTATGGCAGAAAGGTGAATATTTATCTATGAAAACGACGGGATATGTAGAGGCGGAAAAGCTGGTGTTAAAACCTTAAAGGGTTAATAAAAATTATCGGTAGTGCTAAATATAAAAGGATAAATGCCATCATTGTTTAAGTCAGTGTTTTCAACATTGACGGTGATAAAAATGATTGCATTGATAATCTCAGACAGTCGCTACGGGGCAAATGACTTATCCTTACTGCTTTAGCACTACCAAAACTGCGTGGATTCTGACTTAATCCCCTGTATAAACACAGCCACTCGTGCATGTTTCTTCAATAACAATTTTTGATAACGCGGGTAAAACGGGTTTTAAATGCAGCCAAATCCAACGGGCAATATTTTCACTGGTTGGGTTATCTAACCCCTCAATTTCATTTAAATAATAATGGTCTAAACGCGCATAAATCGGTTGAAACGCGCTTTTAATATCGCCAAAATCCATTATCCATCCTGTGTGTGGCGCGACTGTACCACTCACATAAATCGTTATCTGAAATGAATGCCCATGTAATCGCGCGCATTTATGCCCTTCTGGCACGTTTGGCAAGCGGTGAGCGGCTTCAATACTAAATTTTTTGTAAATTTCCATACAATCATCATCTCGACTAAAGAAAACATTTGCACCAGTTTATGGCACTTAATACACGATTCCTAGTTTGTTTTTAGGGCGACATAGCCACCCGTCAATTGCACAGCAACCGTATTTTCTACAGTCAATACTTGAACTTGTAATTCCCAACGGGCTTTTCCCCGTTGAAAGAAATGGTCTAAAAAGAGGTCAACAATAGCCTTGTCAGGTAATTGGCACCATGCATAAATATCCTGTGTTACAGGATTTAAATAAGTTATTTGTGTTTGATAAACCAGTGTGTTAGCTGTTGCACCTGCTTGTTGAATGAGCGCGTGGGTTAGCCCCCAACCCGTAACGGTCATAATAGCGGCTAAACTTCCGCCAAATGCCGTATATTTATCGTTAATATTGAGAGCGAGTGGCGCGCTTATTCCTAACCCTTGTGCATCTAAGCGAGTGACTTGAATGCCCATTGCTTGCGTAATGGGTATCTTTATATGGAGATACTGCTGTAGGTCTTTAGGGAGATACATAATGTCTATGGTCTAAAATATGCAATTGCCGTTTAAACAAGCGTCTTCAGGGCAATTTTAACAGGTTTATTTCTTAAATATCGTCAAAAACATCATTCTATTGAAGTAATATATTGTAAAAATTTGCTAAACGCTATAATTGCTCACAGTAAACTTTTCGTGCTAGTCACGTGAGAACGCTGTTTATCTCATGTAAAATAAACAAGAAGTATATAGGGAGATATGAACAGTGATACCGATTGATATTATCCGGTTAATTGTTGTGGAAGAATCAGCAAACGATGCTGAAATGATTTTAAATAGTTTACGTAAAGCACGTTTTCCTATTCGTCCACGTCATGTAGAAGATGATGAGGATTTGCAAAATGCGTTAACCGAACAAGAATGGGATTTATTAATTTCTGTTCCACAAGTAGGTGATTTTACCGTTGCACAAGCCTGTGAAATGGTTGCTTCTTCACGCCAAGATATTCCAATTATTGTCTTGATGGAAAAATTAGAAGGGCAAGCAATGGGGGCATTATTAAGTGCAGGCGCGCGGCATGTTATTCCCAGAGATAATGAAAATTGTTTACAAATCATCGTTGGACGCGAGCTACAAGAATTAGCCAGCCGTCGCCAACATAAACATTTAGACCAGTTATATCGTGAAAGCCAGCGACAAAATAGTATTTTGCTAGAAACCTCAAGAGATGCCATTGCCTATGTGCATGATGGAATGCATGTTCATGCAAATCCAAGCTACTTAGAAATGTTTGGGTATAAGAGCATGGAAGTGCTAGAAGGCTTACCCGTCATGGACTTAGTGTCACTAGAGGACCAGTCAAAATTTAAAGATTTTATGCGCGATTTTATGACACATGAAGCGGAAGGGGATAGAAATATTCAATTACGCGGTATTCGTGCAGATAGAAAAGCCTTTAAAGTAGAAATGGAAGTAAGTCAGGCTATTTATTCTAGTGAACGTTGCATTCAAGTGATTGTCCGTGATCAATCTCAGGATGAGGAAAAAGAAAAATTACAACGACAATTAAAAGAAGCAAATATTCGTGACCATGTAACAGGATTATATAATCGTACACATTTTATTGCCTTATTAGAAAAAGCCTTAGCAAAAGCAATGGAAAGTACGGTACGTAGCACCGTCTTATATATCACGTTAGATAATGTCAGTGTTGGCAGTATCGATTTGGTTATTAAGAATATTGGTAAAGTGATTGGTGGACTGACTGAAACAGGGGTTTTAGCGCGATTTGGTGACAATATCTTTACTATCCTAATGATAGATAAAGACATTACTTATGCCAGTGAATTAGCTGGCAAACTTTGTAAAGCAGTAGAGGCAACCGTCACGGATTTAGGGATTGGTGAATCGATTATTACGACTTGCAGTATTGGTATTGCGCTAGTACTTGCCTCAGCAGCAACCCCGCAAAATGTGTTAAGCGATGCACACGCTGCTTGTTTAGAAGCCCATAAACGCGGGGGAAATACCTTTGAAGTGTATAAAGCGGTTATTAAAACCCCTGAACAAGGTGGTTTAAAAAACAGCGATATTGCAAAAATGATAGAAACTGCGATAGAAGAATCCCGTTTATCTTTGCGTTATCAACCTATTGTTAGTTTACATGGTGAATCGCAAGAGATTTATGAAGTCTTTTTACGCATGGTTGATTCTGAAGGAAAGCCCATTCCCTCAGGCAGTTTATTCAGTGCCGCAGAACAAGCCAACTTAAGCATTAAGTTAGATAAATGGGTTTTACAAGAATCATTTAAGGTACTGATGAAGCAAGAAAAATCTGGGCATCAAACCTTCTTTTTTATCAAACTGGCTGACCAAGCCATTAAAGATGAAAACATCCCCCTATTCATCCGTAAATTATTAAAAGCCACTGGATTACCGGGAGAACGTTTAATCTTTGAAATTAATGAAACCATTGCAATTAGCCAAGTTAATTTAGCAAAAGCGTTCATTAGTACTTTAAACAAAATGGGCTGCAAAACAGCCTTAGAACATTTTGGGACAGGATTAAACTCAGCAACAACGTTAAAACATATACCCGTTGATTACGTCAAAATCCACTACTCCTATGCAAAAGGGCTATCAACCAACACAGAAAACCAAAAAGCGGTACAAGACATTGTGAAACTAGCGCATGAGCAAGGCAAAATTACCATTGCAGAAGCCGTTGAAGATGCCAACAGCCTAACCGTTTTGTGGCAATGTGAAGTCGATTTTGCACAAGGACATTATGTACAAGAACCCAGTGATGATTTGTCTTATGAGTTTACTGAAGAAGAATAACTCGATATAGATAGCGGGCTTGTTTTCCAGCAGGACGGACATTTTACAGTCATGGAAATAACTGTTAAAACGTGCGTCCTTTTCCATTTCTACGCTTTACAGTTTGCGAACTTGCAAATATAGTGAGAATTATTGGATTTCTCCCCAGTATGCTTTGATTATTGTATAATCCGCCCTTTCTACATTTCCCCATTCACAGCTAACCTTAAAACCATTGGGGAAATTAATTTGCTTGTCCGTATAGAGGTTACTCTCCGTTTATGAAGACTATTGCCGAACGTATTGCCGAAGAACTCGGTGTGCAAGAACGTCAAGTACAAGCGGCTATCGCTTTATTAGATGACGGCGCGACCGTGCCGTTTATCTCCCGTTACCGTAAAGAATTAACGGGTGGCTTGGATGATACTCAATTACGCACCCTAGAGGAACGGTTACGGTATCTGCGTGAAATGGATGAACGCCGTACTGCGATACTCAATAGTATTCGTGAACAAGACAAGCTCACACCTGAATTAGAACAAGCCATTTTAGAAGCTGATACCAAAACCCGTTTAGAAGACTTGTATTTACCTTACAAGCCCAAACGTCGCACCAAAGCCCAAATTGCTAAAGAAGCAGGACTTGAACCCCTCGCGCATACGCTTTGGCAAAATCCAACGCAAGACCCCGAAATCATCGCCGCAACTTTTATCAATGCTGAAAAAGGTATTAACGATACCAAACAAGCCCTAGATGGCGCGCGACAAATCTTGATGGAACAATTTTCCGAAGATGCCGAATTATTGGGTAAACTGCGGATATTCATGTGGGAAAATATCAAGCTAACCTCCAAAGTTATAGAAGGCAAGCAGACGGAAGGGGCAAAATTTTCTGATTATTTTGATTATCGTGAACCCCTCAAAGAAATCCCCTCTCACCGTGCCTTAGCCCTATTTCGTGGACGCAACGAAGGCTTTTTACAACTAACCCTCCCCTTAACTGAAGAGGAAGAAGCGACCACGCCCGCTAGTCGTCAATTAAATGCGTGTGAAGCGATGATTGCCCAACATTACCAAATTGCTGACCAAAGCCGTATGGCAGACAAATGGTTACAAGAAACTGTACGTTGGACATGGCGATTTAAAGTTCGTTTAAGTTTAGATGTCGAGCTGTTGATGCGGCTACGTGAAACGGCTGAAACAGAAGCGATTAAGGTTTTTTCACAAAATTTAAATGACCTATTACTTGCTGCACCCGCAGGACAACGCGCAACAATGGGGCTAGACCCCGGATTACGGACAGGGGTAAAAGTTGCCATTGTTGATAACACAGGTAAATTAGTTGACCACACAGCAATTTATCCCCATCCGCCAAAAAATCAATGGACGGAATCACTGGCAATTCTTGCTAAACTAGCAGAAAAATATAATGTTGAATTAATCAGCATCGGCAATGGTACTGCCTCACGTGAAACTGACCGTTTAGCGATGGATTTAATCAAAGCACATCCTGAATTGCGCTTGACTAAAATTGTTGTGTCTGAAGCGGGTGCTTCCGTTTATTCCGCGTCCGAATTAGCGGCTAATGAATTTCCTGATTTAGATGTCACCATTCGCGGTGCAGTTTCTATTGCGCGTCGCTTACAAGACCCATTAGCCGAATTGGTAAAAATTGAGCCGAAATCCATCGGCGTTGGTCAATACCAACATGATGTTAATCAAACACAACTTGCCCGCACCCTAGATGCAGTGGTCGAGGATTGCGTAAATGCTGTAGGCGTTGATGTGAATACCGCATCCGTGCCGTTACTCAGTCGGGTATCTGGCTTAAACGCAGGTTTAGCAAAAAATATTGTGGCGTTCCGTGATGAACACGGTTCATTCACCAATCGGGACATGTTACGCAAAATTCCCCGTTTTGGTGAAAAAACATTTGAACAAGCTGCAGGCTTTTTGCGGGTGATGAATGGTGAAAATCCTTTAGATGCATCCACTGTTCACCCTGAAGCCTATCCTGTAATTGAACGCATTGTGGCAAAAACGAGTCGTCCCGTTAAAAATTTAATCGGTGATGTGCCGTTTATTCGTCATCTAAAACCACAGGACTTCACAGATGATAAATTTGGTATTCCAACAATTACCGATATATTACACGAGCTAGAAAAACCGGGACGTGACCCACGTCCAGAATTTAAAACCGCTGAATTTAAAGAAGGTGTGGAAACTCTTGCCGATTTAAAAGTTGATATGGTACTAGAAGGCGTGGTAACAAATGTAACGAATTTTGGTGCATTTGTTGACATTGGCGTGCATCAAGATGGATTAGTGCATATTTCAGCACTGTCTAATAACTTTATCAAAGACCCGCGCGAAGTGGTTAAAGCGGGTGATGTGGTTAAAGTGAAAGTCTTAGAAATTGATTTAGCACGTAAACGGGTGGCTTTAACCATGCGTTTGAATGATTCAGGACGAGATTCCGCTATTAGTGCATCCTTACCCAAGGATGAAAAACCCAAAAGTGCGAACAGCGATTCGCGGACTAAGCCTACAGCACCCGCTCATAAACCTGTTCAAAAAGACAGTAAACCCGCAAAACCTGCTAAACAAGCCGTTGCACAGCCACCCACTGCGTTGGGTACTGCCTTAGCAGAGGCAATGGCAAACGCTCGAAAACGTTAAAGCCATTGATTGGGGGGTAAAACCTGTTTGTTTATATACAGCAATTTTTATGTACCGCCGTCTATAATACATTTAAAGCCTTTAAAGAACGTTTAGGAATTTGTTATGCCCGTTTATACAACCCCTGAAGAAGCAGAATTAGCCTTTTATGAGGCTTTTGAAACCGCTAACCTTGCAGACATGGCACGGGTTTGGGCAGAGTCTGACGATATTACTTGCGTCCATCCTATGGGTAATTGTCTAAAAGGGCGTGCATTAGTCATGAGTGGTTGGCGTGAGGTTTTTAGCAGTGGTACACGTTTAGCCTTTGAATTAACGCCTATTCAGCAAAATATTAATCGGGATATTGCCATCCATACCTTGTATGAAAATATCTCTTTAGTGGGGAGTAATCGCCCTTCTACTTCTATGATTGCCACTAATATTTATCAATTAATTAACGGCAGTTGGCAAATTATTCTGCATCATTCTTCACTCATGTCGGTTGAAAATGATATAGACCTCGATATGTATGATGAGGACGATGATGAAGACACTGATTTTATAGAAGATACAGGGTTATCTGCCTTGCCGAAGCGGGTTGTTCATTAATACAACGGATGAATTAATTAGGTGAACTATGCTTAATTCGCTATTACAACAACTTGCTGATGGAAAAATCCATTCGTTGCAACAACTAGCCCTGTTTTTACAAAAAACACCTAGTCAAGTCCAAGAGATGTTGAATGCGCTACAAACGTATGGTTTACCATTGCAACAATCGGCAGATGATTATCAATGGCTTGTACCTACCGTTCTATTAGAGCGGGCGCAATTATGGACGGCGTTATCCCCAATGATTCGCCAACATATTCAACTGTTACAAGTTTTTGCTGTGATTGATTCGACCAGTCGTCATTTACATGCCCAAACTGGCGACCCACACAAAATTGCTATCTGTTTGGCAGACTATCAAACTGATGGCTATGGGCGACAAGGGAAATCATGGATTTCGCCGTTTGGAAGTGGTATTTGTTTGTCATTTAAACAGCGTTATCCAAGCGTAAGTCATTTGATTGGCTTAAACCTTGCGGTAGCGGTTGTCATAGTCCGCGCACTACAACAACAAGGCGCGACAGGACTGCGGATTAAATGGCCTAATGATATTCTGTGGGGCGGGCGTAAATTAGCAGGCATTCTATTAGAAAGCCGTCCCTTACCAACAGGACACTGTGAAATGGTATTAGGTATAGGACTGAATGTATGCTTGCCCTCATCCTTACCAATTATTGACCAGTCCCCAGTTGATTTACAAACTATCATGGGACACGCTGTTGACCGACAGCATTTAGCAATTACCCTGATTGAAACGATTACCCCACTTTTGTTAGGGTATGCACAGACAGGTTTATCGCCCCTGTTAGCCGATTGGCAAACCTTTGATTTACTGGCGGGACAACAAGTTACCCTCACCACACCACAAACACAGATACAAGGGTTAGCCTGTGGTATAGATGCCCAAGGCGCGTTATTACTAGAAATCAACCATCAGCGACAACGCTATGTATATGGAGATGTTAGCGTTAGATTATGAACTTGCTTATAGATATTGGAAATAGCTGTATAAAGTGGGCAAGTTTAGAGCATCACCAGCTAATGACTCAACAACGTTGTGTTTATCATAAACAAAATATTACAACTGCCTTCTACCAAGCATGGCATACGCTTAATCCGCCTACGGCTGTTTGGGTGTCAAACGTTGCGGGTGAAGAAATGGCTGAAGCATTGCAACAGTGGACACAACACGAATGGGGACTCATTCCACATTTTGTTAAAAGCACTGCTATGGCACAAGGTGTGAAAAATGCCTATCAACATCCTGAGAAATTAGGTGTTGACCGATGGTTAGGACTAATAGGTGCGCACCATCTTATTATGGGCAATTTATGCGTGGTTGATTGTGGAACTGCCATCACGGTGGACATGATAAATCATGAAGGACAACATCTAGGTGGCATTATTGTTCCCGGTGTTACAACCATGCACCAAGCCCTTGCCAAAAATGCCAACGCACTTGCACCTTATATTTCCCTGTCATCACAGTTGCAAAGTGATAAATTAGCAACAGATACACACGAGGGAATTACACTCGGAACGCTTTATGCTGTATTGGGCTTGATTGACTATGTTATGAATCGCTTTGAACCTACACTAGGCACATTAAGCCTTGTGCTAACAGGTGGTAGTTTACCCAGTTTACTCCCCTTGCTTCAGCGACCTTATCAACATATCCCTGATTTGGTCTTACAAGGGCTAACCATGATGGTCATGCAAAACAAATGAGAGTCTTCGCCTTATTACTCCTGCTGTTAAATCTCGCCTTTTTTGTTTGGCTACAAGAATATGATTGGATGACTTGGTTGCCTTGGCAACCACAACAATTCAAGACTGATGCTACACCGCCAGAAAATAATAGCTTACCTAAATTGGTATTACTGAGTGAGTATCAGGCAGGAACAGCGAATATTAAAGGGAAAACCAAACCAACTATTGTTGCTACCGTCACGGACGCCCCCCCCGCGATGACAACCAATATGCCACCAACCCCTGTAACGCCCCCATCCGAAAAACCGTTACAACAAGCAACCGCAACCCCAATATTAGACAATGCAGTAAAAACAAATCCACAACCCACAGAAACAAAACCCGACGATAAAGCGACAAGCGTTGTTGATGCAAGTCAACCCAATTTACCCGCCGTGCCTTTGCCACCAACACCGCAAGCAAACAATGTAGCTACCGCAGAAACGACACCTACAACGGTTGTCGCATTAAGCCATACAGCCCCAACATTACTGGCTGAAACCGTAACACCACCTGATACAGCGAAAACCTCGCCTGCTGTACCCGTTGTTGCAGAAAAAACAACCGTAGAAAAAAATACAGCCGTTGCACCTGTTTCCCCAACACCAGACACATCCAAAATAGCCAAACCAAATAAGCCTGTTAATACCGAACAACCACCCATGCCTGAAAAAAACCCCGAAAAATTGCCTGAAAAAACGCCTGAGAAAACAATAAAACCAATTGTTGCAGACACCAAGAAAAATATCCCTGTAGAAAATGCATCATTAAATAGTCAGCATTGCTATCAAGTCGGACCCGACACGGATGGAAATAAACTAAGAATGGCAGCAAGCTGGTTTAACCAACAAGAAAAAAACAGTGCGCGGATAACCCGACAAGCGGATAACAAAGCGGTGTCGACGTGGGTTTTTCTCCCACCGCAAAAAAATCGCCAAATGGCACTTGATGAACTGAAACGCTTAGAACAACGCGGTATCATTGATTTTTCTCTCATGACCGAAGGAAAATATAATAACGCGATTTCATTTGGAATTTTTCGAGAAGAAAACAGCGCAAAACAACGGCTTAGTGAATTGAAAAACAAAGGTTATACAAGTGCAAAACTAGAAAAGCGTTATGAAACAGATACACGTTATTGGTTAAATGTTAGAATACCGCAAGGACATAGTGATTTAACTAAAGAATTTAATCTTGCCTTCAAAGGGATTAAGCTAAACACCATTCCGTGTCAATAACGGGTTACATCATAAATGCCGTAAAGATTTACCCCTAAATAAATAACAGCTCAACATAACAGGGTTAAACAATGGTGAGTGAAGAAATATATACATTAACCAATGGGTAACATTGTATAAACGATAGAGTAGAATTCTCCACAATTGACGATATTCAAATGCAACCAACACCTTATTTATAAGAGATTGCGTTAATGATGCGTACTGATTGCCAGCTAATTCGATTCATCTGTGATAACTGACGCACCAAAATTAATAGTTGATAGGTTTAACTTCATGACAGAAAAAAGACCAACTATTGTGGTAGTGGACGATAGCGCAACCTCCATTTCCCTTTACCAATTCAGCATTGACCCTCTTGCGATAAATTTTATGGGGTTCAAATCGCCTGATGAAGCAATGCCTTATTTACAAGAGCATACACCTGATTTATTGTTTTTAGATATTATTATGCCTGGTATGGATGGGCTGACTTTTCTCCGTCGTTTACGTACCCAAGAAAATCAAAAAAATACCCTTGTTATCATGGTAACTTCCAAAGATTATGCGCAAGACCGCTATATCGCTAAACAATTGGGTGCATTAGATTTTGTGATTAAACCCTTACGGTTTAAGGAAATTCGTGATTTGGTTTGTAAATATGTTGACATTACCCCCCCGACAAAAACGGAAGCTACTAATAAATGAGTAACTCACTCAACTACATTCGCTTTTGGGGCGTGAGGGGTTCATACCCCGCACCTTTTGGCAGTCATTTGCGGGTTGGTGGCAATACATCCTGTGTAGAATTGCGCGTTGACAATCACTTACTCATTTGTGATGGGGGTACAGGCATTATACCGCTGGGTAATGCCCTGATGGGACAGCAAGATATTCGTGAAGTAACGATTATTTTAACCCACTACCACTGGGACCATATTTCTGGATTACCGTTTTTTGTACCCGCATTTGTACCTGGCTGGAAAGTGAACTTTTTTGGACCGGGAGATAATCGTAAAGAAATTGAAAAACGGATTTCAGGGCAAATGGTTGACCCCTATTTTCCTGTAGAAGTAGAAATGTGGTTAGCCAATATTAACTATATTGATATGGAAAATAATGAATTAAATTATGGTCCTTATAAAATCACTAGCTTTAACGTACATCATCCCGGTAGTACATTTGGTTATCGCATTGAAGTGAAAGGTAAAACCATTATTTATGCTTCAGACAACGAACTGTCTTTTATTGACCAAAATATAGAAACACGCAAAGAAGAAATGAATGAGCAAGAACACGCGCTCATTATGGCGATGCAAGCCGAAGAACGGGCAAAGGCACAAGAATATATTCGTGAGGCAAATATTTTTATTCACGACGCACAATATACCCCTGAAGATTATAATAAAAAACGCGGTTGGGGACATTCTTGCTATATTGATACTGTCAATTTTGCAGCGGATGCCGATGTGAAACAACTTTATCTTTTCCACGTTGACCCAAACTATAACGATGACAAAATAGAAACCCTACACCGTTCAGCCGTTAAGATTTTACATGAACGTCAATCGCTTATGAACTGTCATATCGCCCGTGAAGGATTAATTGTTGATTTTGACAGCCTTTAAAATAATTGTTTCATAAAAAGTAGTTGTATTTTCCTTGATAGCACAATTTTCGCGGTTATTTCTCACCTTAACGCTGGGTTTAGCGGGCGGTTTACTCTTTAACCATTTCACGATTCCAGCCCCTTGGTTGCTTGGCTCGCTTACACTTACCTTACTGCTTAGCATGGCAGGATTGCCACTGCTCATATTCAGAAGATTAAACAGCATAACCTTTGCAGTTATAGGCGTTATGCTGGGTAGTAGTTTTTCACTACAACTATTACAACAAGCCGAACAATGGTTATTAACCTTAAGTTGTATCGTGCTTTACCTCATTGTTATCATTTTTTCCGCGATGTATTACTGTCAACGTATCGCAAAACTGGATACGCTTTCTGCATGGTTTGCGAGTGTCCCCGGTGGACTGAGCGAAATGGTTTTACTCAGTGACCAACTTCGTGCCGATGTAAGAGCCGTCGCATTGTTCCATGCACTGAGGGTGATTGTTATCCTCCTAAGCCTACCGCTACTACTCTGGTTTACACAGACTGATTTTGTACCCACACAATACCTTTCCGTAAAAACCAACATAATGGGGTTGTATGACGCATTTCTATTGGTTTCTTGTGGGGTATTAGGTTTTTTATTGGCTCTGCGCTTTCAAGCCCCTGCGGCAATGCTCTTTTATCCGCTTGTTCTCAGCGCGCTTGTTCACATCAGTTTATTAACAACCGCAAAACCGCCCAGTGGTTTAATGATTATTACCCAACTGGTTATCGGCTCATCTATCGGTTGTCGTTTTGCAGGGTTTGCGTGGCTAAAGGCATTACATTTATTAAAAATGGGATTAGGGATGGTGTTTATTTCTATGGGGATTACGTTAATTTTTGCGGGGGTTTTACACCTGATAACAGGAATTGCATTTATTAGCCTCGTCTTTGCTTTTGCACCGGGAGGTGGTACTGAATTAATGCTGATTGCATTATGGTTACAATTAGACCCTGCTTTTGTCTCTGTACATCAACTGCTTCGTTTAATGCTGGTGATGATGATTATCCCTTTAATAATTGCTGTCTGGCGACGTAAAAACCCAGTGATTATTGATAAATCATAAATTATGGTGCTAATCGTCGCGTAGCAAATATTATCGATAACAACTTAACACCTGAAGTATATTAATAATTTAACCTGATACCGTTTCTTTAAGGTGCATACTATGAAAGTAATAATGTTCACGTGTAGAACCATAACGGCGAAAGGTCATTGGGTCAGCACTGATGCCTGCTTGTTTTAGTAACGTATCTACTTGTGTAATATGCTGAGTTTTCATTTCTTTTTCCACACACCCTGCACCTAAACTACTCACTGTACCACGCACGTAAATAACCGCTTCGTATAAAGAATCACCTAAATTATCACCCGCATCTCCGCAAATGACTAAACAGCCTTTCTGCGCTAAAAAGGCACTCATGTGTCCTACAGAGCCACCCACAACAATATTAACCCCTTTCATAGAGATACCACAGCGTGAACTAGCATCGCCTTCAATCACGACCAAGCCACCCTGTCCAGATGCGGCCGCATATTGAGAAGCACTGCCTTTAACCTGTATCCGTCCCGACATAATATTTTCTGCAACACCAGAACCCGCATTTCCATTAATTTGTAATGTCGCTAATTGATTCATTCCCCCGCAATAATAGCCCACATGCCCATCAATCTGAATAGTCGCAGGGGTCATCATACCAACCGCAATATTATGTTTACCGCGTGGATTTTTAATTTGCCAAGACTCATTAGCGGCGGTTGGCTGATGTAATTGTTGGTTCAATTGACGAATGCTACTTTCATCTAAATCAATCAATAACATAATTATTTTTCTCTTTAGGTTCTATGCCAACTATAAATAGTTGCGGGAGCAGGTTCCCAAATGCGCGCATTTTCTGCATTGGGTAAATGGGCGATTGTTCGAAATTCTGAGGCGACAGCAACCCAATCATCGGTTTCCGCCATCACCGCAGGTTTACACGCAATCGGGTCACGCAATACCGCAAAGCCATCTCGAGTACCAATTGCAAACGTATAAAAACCATCAATATCTTTTAAAGCAGATTCTAAGGCTTGGTCTAAGGTTGCACCTTGTGACAATTGCCACGTTAAATAGCCTGCGGCAACTTCGCTATCATTATCTGTTTCAAACTCAATCCCTTTACGCTGTAATTGTTGGCGCAACCGATTATGATTAGATAATGAACCATTATGTACCAGACACAAATCCAATCCCGTAGAAAACGGATGTGCATGTTCTGTGGTGACAGCACTTTCAGTTGCCATCCGTGTGTGTCCCAGTGCATGAGTGCCATGTAATTCATGTAGATTAAAATGTTCCACAAAATCAGCGGCAGTACCAATTTCTTTATAAATTTCTATCGTATCGCCCGCACTCATCAAACGGACATCAGGAAATTGTTGATGCATCCACCGCTTTATCACATCTAATTGTTCCATCACAGTAATAATCGCATGGTTAGTACGGATAGACAGATTTACTTTACCGCCAAAATTTTTGGTAACAATTTCGCCTAATCGAGTCCAATCATAATTTGTTGCAGGATGAAAGAGGGTTAATTTCATCGCAGGTTGTGAAACTTGGTCTTTATAAATAGCCACTCCCGTACTATCCGAACCACGCTCACCCATATCGACGAGCATCGCAGAGAGTAAAGCACCAAGTTGTGGTTCAAGCCGTGCATTTTTCGTAAATAAGCCAACAATGCCACACATGCGTTTTAGATGCTCCCATAGCGTTAAACTGTCATCATATTAAGACATGATGTCACACAATTACGTTGATATAACCTTAATAAGCAAGAGTTACACCGTTTATGCACGAGATAAGCTATTTGAATAATAATTAAGCGTATTTCTAACGGGTTAATGAATACTGACAATTTGGATGTTATCCCGCACCCAATAAATCTTGTAAAAAAGCATCAATGACGGTACTTGTCACTTGTTGCATTACCACTACATGCGCCCAGTCGCCCTCAACAGCAAGTTGCCATTTATCAATAATTGCTTTTGCAGGTTTTTTAAATAACACAATAATAGAATGGGGATTACGTAAAAAAGGATAGGAAAAGGCTTGCAACTGTCGTTCTAAATAAAGGGCGTTTGCTAAACACTGTTGAACCTCTGCTTGTAAACCCGCATGACCTTTTGTATGCAAGGCATACCATAAAATCAAAGGCGTATGTCCATTACGACAACCTGATAATGTACTATCTAACGTGTCTATATAAGCAATTGGTTGTGCTATTCTCGCAGTCGCCTTTGCCCGACATAATACAATCCCACAGGGCATGGGCGACCCTAAAAATTTATGTCCAGAAATAGATAAGCTATCAATTGGCTGTGTGAATAAGGGGTAAGTCGCGTGTGGAATAAAGGGCAATATCATGCCAAATAAAGCAGCATCACAATGTATATAAAAATGTTGAATCTTTTTTTCCTGTAAAACGACCAACACTTTTTCTATATCATCAATTGCCCCCTTCATCGTTGTACCAATATTAAGCACGATAATGGCAGGATGTTCAGCGGATAAACACGCCGCCAACGCTTTATAGTCCAATTCACCCTGTGCTTGAGAGGGAACAACACAAGACGGTAATTTTAACAAGCGCGCGCTTTTGCTGATGGAATAATGACTGTCAGCAGAATAATACAAAATGCCATCAGGATAAGCCTCTCGCCCCATGTACAACCCATATAAATTTCCCTCTGTTCCCCCCGATGTCACATAACCTGATAAGGTCTCTGTGGTAGGAAACTGATAAATATCCGCAATAAAACGCAATACTTCCCGCTCAAACTCATGACTAGGATGCCTACGACTGTGGTCTGACCACGGGTCACCAACATTATGTAAAGGCAAGGTCAACAAGGCTTGTAACGGGGTAATATCCAATTGCGAATTTAATGGATAACCCAATGGGGTTGGTGACG
Organism: Beggiatoa leptomitoformis; assembly: GCF_001305575.3. Classification (NCBI taxonomy): domain Bacteria; kingdom Pseudomonadati; phylum Pseudomonadota; class Gammaproteobacteria; order Thiotrichales; family Thiotrichaceae; genus Beggiatoa; species Beggiatoa leptomitoformis. The sequence continues at coordinate 2,853,386 of NZ_CP012373.2, read as the reverse complement.
CTATCACTTGCTCAACAAATGCTTGTAAACGACGTGTCACCATTAAATCAGAGAAAGACATACAAATTAATCAGTTGTCGTAAAACTGGCGGCGACATCCCGCAATACAGAACTCCCTACTTGGTCTAAGGGGTCTAATTCTTGCAACTTGGTTAATACCTGCTCTGCACCCTCAAGATTAAGCTGACGTAAACGGATAAAACTCAAGGCTTTTAACGTATATAAATAAATACGTTCCGCGCCCTCTGGATTAGACCAATCGGCTGAATTAATAGTTAATTGCGTCCAATCGGCTTCAAATCCACCTACTTTTGCGCACATCTCAAGGGATAATTCTGCAACGCGCTGTGCATCAGCCAGACGGTATTTATAAAAATAGAATTTATACAGGGCGATATATACTTCAAGCTGTTCAGGGTCTAGGGCTTGTGCTTGCCACAATAATTTCTCAGATTCCTCTGTATTATCATAGGCTTTAACGGCTTGTTGTAATAATAAATCGATTTCAGGGGGAATGTTCTGACCGAATAAAACCGTGTCGTCAGGAAAAAGGTAAGAAACGCTCATGATGATGGATAATTAGATAGAAAAGAGAGATATAACCTTGAAACAAGAAGGATTCGTTATATTATACCTTAGTCCTTCACAAAATTGACTTTTTTCAGGTTAGTTAAATAATTTATCTTCGGTTTAGTTAGTTGAAAAGCGATTAGACCAATCGTAAAGGAAATAGTGATGAATATTGTAATTTTTGGGGCAAGTGGTGGAACAGGAAGATGTTTGGTTGCCCAAGCAGTAACAGCAGGGCATCATGTCACGGTGCTACAACACCATGCAAAAATCCATAAGTCAAACAGTAATATCCGCATTTTAGAAGGTGACGTGCTGAACTATTTTGATGTTGAAAATGCAGTGCGCGGACAAGATGCTGTTTTATGCACTTTAGGGACAAAAAACATAAAGGGAACAAGCGTTTTATCCAGAGGCACACACAATATTTGCGCGGCAATGAAACGCTTTGCACTAAGCCGTCTTATTTGTGAATCATCATTAGGGGTTGGCGATAGCCTGCCACAAACAGGTTTTTTCTTTCGCAACCTTATATTGCCATTATTCATCCGCCATGCTTATGCCGATAAAGTGCTACAAGAACAAGAAATTAAAGACAGTGGATTAAAAAAATGGGTGATTATTCGCCCTGCCAGATTAACCAATGGTAAACAAACAGGACAATATCATATTGGTTTTAGCGAAGATAAAAACTTTTCAGGCAAGGCTATTGCCCGCGCAGATGTCGCTGCCTTTATGTTACAACAACTGAAGGAAGATACTTATATACAAAAGGTTATCGGATTATCTGCTTAAGTAAATAAGGTGTCAGAAAATAGACTGATTTGTAAAATTATAGTAAGGACAGTCTGGGTCGGGACTCTTGGCGTATAAAGACAGGAAAAACAACACTTGCATGAGTCGCACGGATACCACCATGTCAACCAGTGTTATCCGTTTAAAGACTGTCTGAATCAATATTTTCAGAATGACCAGAATGTAACGGCAGAAAAATAAATGCTTTTATGTCCCGCTATCTGTAAGTTTTGACGCGACTAAATCGAATAGTTACTTACATTTCTTCCAGACATTGTTGTAAACCGCTCTTTAAATCAGGATAAAACAACTCAACTTCTAAAACAGTCCGCATTTTCTCATTACTAATCCGTTTAGATTCGGCTAAATAACTCAACATTTCTGTGCTGAGTTCAGTTTGTGCCGCTGCTTTATCTACAACAGGAGGACGCGGTAATTTCAACGCATCAGCAACATGATTAAAATAATCGGTCATTGTGGTTGGATTTCCGTCAGTCACGTTAAAAATCCCTGTTACATCACTATCCCCCGCTATCAAACAGACTTCTACTAAATCATCAACATGTATTCGATTGCTAAATGGGGATAACGCCTCCGCTAATACAGGCGTTTTTTGTTTTAAACGTTCAATGGGCAACCGTCCTGCGCCATAAATACCCGCAACCCGCAAAATAACCAGCGGTATTTTTTGCTTATCACACCACTGTGTTAATGTATTTTCTGCATCTACTCGACGACGAGCGCGGTCGGTTTGTGGATTGGTTGGACGTGCTTCAGTAACCCAATCCCCCCCACAATCTCCATAAACCCCTGTTGTGCTGATATAAACAATTTTTGCAGGTAATTCAGTGGGACTAAAGGCATTTAATAAATGCGTAATACGCGGGTCAGTTATTCCTGTCGCAGGGGGCGGGGCGAAATAATACAGAATGGTTTGTTCAGTGGGTAATTCCGTTAAAAAGCTAGGACGGTCTAAATCACCGGGAACTGTCATAATATCCGCTTCTTGCAAACGTCGATTGCTCTCCGTTGAACGGACTAACGCCATTACCGCACATTCCTCATCTTCCGCTAATACCGTTTGTGCGAGACGTAATCCGACATAGCCACAACCCACAATAAATATATCTTGCATTTATAAATCCCTTGTTGTTTACATAATGTCCCATATTACAGAGTTTTTTTCGCACTGATGGAGTCAATAATATGGCGTTAGAAATATGGGTAGCATACTTTCTTGCGTGTTTGGTGTTAAGTCTATCACCCGGTGCAGGTGTCGTCTTTGTGATGAGTAGTGCTATGAGTTACGGTGTTCGTAATACGCTTTATGGTATTGTGGGTATGGAGTTAAGTCTATTGATTTATTTGCTATTAGTTGCCTTTGGTATTGGCGCAATTATGGCAGCCTCAGCAAATATGTTTAGCGTTATTAAATGGAGCGGGGTTATTTATCTACTTTATTTAGGAATACAAAAATGGTGTGAACCCGTACATATTCAAATGGATACAGTGCTAACTGCGAATAGTCGGCCCCTAAAGATTTTTTTACAAGGATTGTTTGTAAATTTGACCAATCCGAAATCAATCGTTTTTTTAGCCGCATTATTACCACAATTTGTCGATTTACACCGCTCACAACTATTACAATTCAGTATATTAGGTATCACAATGGTTGTATTAGATAGCATTATTATGTTTGCTTACGTTTTGATGGCAAACACCTTGCGCCATTTATTACATGACCCACGTTTTATAAAACTACAAAATCGTTTATTTGGTGGCGTATTAATCGGTGCGGGTTTATTAATGACACAAATCAATCGTTAATAACTTTTTTAAAATGGCTTCATGTCGCGCACAAATTGCGAATTGAGATGAAATAGCGTAGCGGGTACAGTAAATTATTGGATAGCTCTAAAGAAGTACAGATAAATAATGATAGGCTTTATCTTTTTTTTGTTTGACACTACCCATTATTTTTTAAAAATTAAAATGGTAGCGGTTTCAGCGAAGCGGTGCATCATCGTGCGAAAGATGCACCGAATTCCCCTACGATGGCTGAACAAAATATTCCTCTTAAATTAACCTGTTTGTCCTTTCTCTTTTTTCTCCACAACTAATAACTGGGGTGCTTTAAGCACGTGATTACTCAGTAAGGTAGCCTGCAACAATATCCAAGCTTCTTTCCCACTGGTTTCGTAATCTTGTACGGTTTTTAACATACGCTGATGCGCTTTACTGGTGGTTTGTGCCGTAATGGTCAACGGCGCGCCCTTTGGATTGGCTAATTCAATTTTCCAGTTTGTTTCTGGCGTTTTACTGGGTAAACGTAAATTATGCGGTAAATTGGACGATAAAATGGGAATTGTCACTTTCACACTACGCACAGGAATAACTGCCATGTACTTTTTTGCATTGAGAGGTTCATTAAGCAGATTAGCGTGTGTCGTTTGCGGTTTTGCGTTGCGACGGTCTTTAAACGATTGAGCCTGCTCTTCAGTCACTTCCCCGATGATATTTCCATTTAAATCAACTCGCTTTACCCCTGCTGTTTTAATCAAGATTTGGTAATCAGGATGATGACAATACAAACAAATGGCCGCACTGATGCGTTTAAAACTGAGGTTTTCGGGCAAATCATTAGTACCATCAGGATGTTTTAAACAAGCATTAATCTCTTGACGAATGCCAACGGCAAGGGCGTATTTTATTTGTCCTATGGGAAAAAAAGTATTAGGGAAACGGTTTCGTAAAAAATCTAAGGCTGCTAGGGTTTTATCTTTGGTTAATAAACTTGATTGTGTTGATTCTTCCATTTTCAGCAACCTGCCTCTTGTAAAGTTGTACGAATTTTTTCCACAGCGATAAGGGCTTGACGCACAACATGGGCATCCGCTGGTCGTTTGGGGGCGTGTTCGCTTAAATAACGTCGCCACTGTTTTGCGCCACATTCACCTTGAAATAAGCCAAATAGATGACGTGTAATATTTGATAAATATGCCCGCCCGCTGTCTAATTCATCTGTAATATAAGGAATCATTTGTTCCACAATGGTGTAGCGCGTGGGTTTACGATAAGCGGAATTAAAAAAGCGTTGTTCTATCTCGGCTAATAAATAAGGATTTTGATAGGCTTCACGTCCTATCATGACCCCATTAACAACTTGCAATTGTTGTTCAATATCTGCAATAGTTTTTAGTCCACCATTGATAATAATCGTCAAATGGGGAAAATCAGCTTTTAAGCGGTGGACAATATCGTAACGTAAAGGGGGAATATCCCGATTTTCTTTAGGGCTTAAACCCGTCAGCCATGCTTTACGAGCATGAACAATAAAGGTGTCACAACCTGCTTTTGCAACGACTTGAATAAAATTGGTTAAGTGTTCATAACTGTCTAAGTCGTCAATACCTATACGCGATTTAACCGTAACAGGAATTTTAACCGCTGAGCGCATACTAGCAACGCAATCGGCAACCAATGCGGGCGTAGCCATTAAACACGCGCCAAATTGTCCTGATTGTACACGGTCACTAGGACAGCCAACATTTAAATTAATTTCTGCATAACCATAGGCTTCAGCAATTTTTGCACATTCCGCCAGTGCATGAGGGTCGCTCCCACCCAGTTGTAATGCAACGGGATATTCTGCGGGATGAAAGCGAAGAAAGCGGTCACGGTCGCCATATAGAATCGCGCCAGTTGTTACCATTTCGCTGTATAACAAGACAGAGGGAGAAATCAGACGTAAAAAGTAGCGGTCATGCCTGTCTGTCCAATCTAACATTGGGGCAACGGCAACAAGACGATTTAGCATAGCGATTTTTTAATGAGGTCAAAGAGTATGGGGATAAATTTGCACTTACGTAGGCGATTTTTGTAACGCATTTTGTATGGTTTGTAAAATTTTTTTATGTGTCAAAACTTCATAATAACGTTGTTTGGTGAGTGGATAATCCGTATTTTCTTCTTGCCATAATCGCACCCAGCCTTCTCTGACAACCACATCTAAGGTTTGTCCTTGCATATTTTTGTAATATCCCGCATAAAACGTGGTTTTATAATTATCGCCCGGTAATTGAATATTAAACTTACGTAATGCAATTTCTGTTTGTAATTTTTTAAAGCCTTCGATATCCAATTCAATCCCATTTAAATTATAGCGAAAGGTGGTCATGCCTTTTTCGCCTTTAAACTTATCAGTTTCAGGTTGTTGAAAGACCAAGACCCGCGTTAATAAATTGAGTCGTCCGTAACGTTGGCGTAATTTCCACGAGCAAGAAGAGAGTCTATCTGCATCTCCAATAGCGGGGGAAATCATAATTCGTTGTTCACCATCGTATAAAAAATCGGGTGCGTCTTCTGCGTAACAAATCCCAATACCCAGTTCTAAAATAGGTAGCCCGTGTTGTCGACAAAATTGGTTTTGTTCATCAACCACAGCCAACATACTGCGCGCTAACCCACAAGCACGTGCGACAGAGAACCAACTGGCTGGTTTATTGTGATAATCAAATAAACTGAGAATAATCGCATCGCCTTCGATAAAAACCTTTTCCGCACCGTATTCTTCTAATAATTGCCGAATTGGATTAAAAAAAGTTCGACTAAAATGCGTAGCAGGATTTAAACCGCGCTTGCGTAATTCGCTGGTAATCGTGGTTGAACCGCGCAAATCGGCTTTAAGGATAACATGACATTTAATAACATCTTCTTCATCAGTTAGTTCAGCTTGTTCAAAAAATGAATGTAAAATACCATTGGTCTTTGATAAGTGTAAGTCATTAGGGTTACTAATAAAATTAACTTGTTCCATTGCTTGTTGCAATAGATGACGATACTTTAAGTCGCGTCGATAAGTGCAAAAATCTTTAACAAAGCGGTATAAAACGGCAGGGGGTGGGTTTTTTGCCATTTTACGAATATTTTTCTGGGTTTCTACCAGCGCATTAACTGATAATGGTTTATCACCCAGACGACGTAAAGGACGTACTTTTTCACTGAGTTTGAGTTTATACCAAACCTCGTCAATAGACGCATCGCCACAAATTGCTTGGTAGAGCAAATAAGGCTTAATCAGGTGTGCATAATGTTCATATAACCGTAGGGTTTCATAAGCCGCTAAAATATGTGGAATAATATGATACTGATTCAGTATATCGATTAATAATTGCAAGGATTTTTCTTGTAATCGTAAACAATTTTTTAAATAAAGTTTTTCTGCGGGTTCTAGCTGACTATCGGTTAAACTTTGGTGAGTATGCTCGCTATCAAATAATAAACGAATATTATCAGGTACATCACGCCATGAAAAAGTTAAGGTAAGGTCATTATCTAAGTGGGAGGGAATCGCAGAACCCGTTACATGGTCATTGGTGCTGACTTCATCAAAGCGGAATAATTGTGCAATTTTATCGAGGGTTGTATCTAATATTTCACTTAATCGATTAAATCCATAAATACTATCTGTATCTTGCGAGAGTAAAACGTAATAATCCATTAACATTTCTAAATCATGTGCATCAGGACTTTGTAGTAAAGGATTCGACAACATATCAGGTGGAATTGACCACGTAATACCAAGTAACGAAATTTTTAATTGTTGTCCGTTTCCTGTTTCAGCGCGTTGAATTTGTTCTATAACTTCTGATGTTACTTTTTGTAATAAGCGATTATAGTTTTTTGACATCCATACGGTTCTATCATACGTATCGGTTGCACTACTTTGTCCGTTGCTGCTGAGTAATACATTTTTCATTTCTTGCATGACTTGTTCAGCTTTATCCGCAACTTGTTTTATAATGAATTTAATAACGGCAACTTCAAATAATTGTAATAAATCTAATTGTTTATGCTGTTTACAACGATGGATAGTGATTTGCAAAATATCGGCATAACTATCATGCAAAGCAGATAATTTACGGCGGGCAGTTTCAGAAGGTTTGTCAGTAAAACGACGTTTTGTATTGGTACGTTCTAATAACAGGGTGTAAATAGAATCTTGACAAATAGCAACAAAATTTGCGCCTAGTTGCACATCAATATGAACGTTATCAATACCTTTTGGCAGGCGAGCAAAACTAATCGGCGAAAAACGCAACGGTTGCAGCGAGAACTGCGCGGTTGACGCGCTCGACGAGGTGAAATATTTATTAAAAAAACGAGTGGAATTGAGCATTCCTGAATGGTGGCGGACAGGCAATTATTTGTCGCTCATTCTAAAGCAAATTTAATACCACTTGGTAGGGTTATTTTGTTAGGGTAAGGTCTATTTAAACTGATAAAAATGGTTAGAATAAGACAGATGGCGGTGCTAAACAGGAAAGAATAAACATAATTGTTATGTAAATCGGGCGTTTCAGTGTTAGTTGGTATAAAAGTGATGACCTTGATAATTCTGAAAATCCTGATTCAGGCAGTCTCTCATCAGAAAAATGACTTATTCTGACTCATTTAGCACTAAGATAATGGTTAGTACCGTCCTTAACGCACTGATAAACGGCATTACCGTTGCATCAATTAGCCAGTTATTTGATGTGTTTTAAAACAATGGGACTACTTAAAAAGCGATTGAATTAAAACATCTTTTTTATTGAGTTATCCCCTCAGAAAAATAAACCAAATCTTATAGACCAAAGCAACTATGGCACTTATGCAACTATCTCCGCTAAATCAACGTCGTTTACGTAATTTTTTCGCAAATCGTCGCGGAGTGTGGTCATTATGGCTGTTCCTGCTCCTATTTTTTGTTACCCTATTTGCTGAATTAATCGCTAACGATAAACCACTGATTATAAAATATAACGAGGCTTGGTATTTTCCACAACTATATGATTATACTGAAGAACAATTCGGTGGTGATTTACCCCTGCCTGCAAATTATCGCGACCCTACAGTGCAAGCCCTTATTAATGCACATGGCTGGATGCTAAATACTTTAATTCCTTATAGTTACGATACCATCAATTATAATTTACCCACCCCCGCCCCTTCCGCGCCTAGCCAAGAAAATTGGTTAGGCACAGACGACCAAGGACGCGATGTTTTAGCGCGCTTAATTTATGGATTTCGGATTTCCGTTTTATTTGGCTTAATTTTAACGGTTCTTAGCTCGGTTATAGGAATTGCAGCAGGCGCAGTGCAAGGCTATTTCGGTGGTTGGATAGATTTATTGTCACAACGATTTATCGAAATTTGGTCGAGTATGCCAACTTTATACATTTTAATTATTCTCGCTAGCGTGATAGAGCCTAATTTCTGGTGGCTATTAATTATTATGTTATTATTCAGTTGGATGTCTTTAGTGGGTGTGGTACGGGCAGAATTTTTACGGGCGCGAAATTTTGATTATATTCGAGCAGCAAAAGCATTAGGGGTAGGCAATACCACGATTATGCTTCGTCATACCCTGCCTAATGCGATGGTTGCAACGTTGACGATGCTTCCATTTATTATGAGCGGTTCAGTAACAACCTTAACCGCATTAGATTTTTTGGGCTTTGGCTTACCTGTTGGCTCACCTTCTTTAGGGGAGCTTTTGTTGCAAGGACGGAATAATTTACAAGCACCATGGTTGGGAATTACTGCGTTTGTTGTTTTAGCCCTCATGTTGAGCTTGTTAATTTTTGTAGGGGAAGCCGTGCGTGATGCCTTTGACCCTCGTAAAAACACCACCAAACTGCCTTCCCTTCCTAACGGTGAACAAGCGCATCTGCATCAAGATAGCTTGATTAATAATGATAACTTATTAGCGGTCCATGATTTATCCGTTGCATTTCATCAATCGGGTGTAGCTCATCTTGCCGTAAAGGGGGTAAGTTTTCACTTGAATAAAGGCGAAACATTGGCGATTGTTGGTGAAAGTGGTTCGGGGAAATCTGTCACTGCATTATCGATTTTGCAACTGCTTCCCTATCCGCTCGCCTCGCATCCAACGGGCAATATTTACTTTCGGCAACAAGCACTATTAGGTGCATCTCCTGCCATGATTCGGAATATTCGTGGTAATCGTATCAGTATTATTTTTCAAGAACCGATGACTTCATTAAATCCCCTGCATACCATTCGCCAGCAAATTGGGGAAGTGTTGTTTTTACACAAAAAAATGAGTGTGGCTCAGGCACATACCCGCATTTTAGAGTTGCTCGCGTTGGTTGGTTTGCCTGATGCTGAAAAACGGTTAAATGCTTATCCGCATCAATTATCGGGTGGACAACGGCAACGGGTGATGATTGCGATGGCCTTAGCGAATGAACCCGATATTTTAATCGCGGATGAACCAACGACTGCGCTAGATGTGACGATTCAAGCACAAATTCTTCAGTTACTTAAGCAGTTACAGCAGAATTTGCAGATGGCAATGCTGTTTATCACCCATGATTTGAGCATTGTGCGCAAATTTGCCGACCGCGTCTGTGTGATGCAACAGGGTGAATTAGTAGAAGCCGCTGAAACAGAAAATTTTTTTGCTAATCCCCAACATCCTTATTCACAACGCTTGTTGAATGCAAAACCCAGTGGCAAAGCCATTGCGATGTTACCTAATGCACCAGAAATTCTGAGTGCAGAACAAATAAAAGTCTGGTTTCCGCTCAAACAAGGCATCTTACAACGCACAACTGATTATATTAAAGCGGTGGATGGTGTTTCGCTACGGGTTAAAGCAGGGCAAACGTTGGGCATTGTTGGCGAAAGTGGTTCGGGTAAAACAACGTTAGGGTTGGCATTATTACGCTTAGAAAAAAGTCAGGGCATTATCCGCTTTCAAAATAATGAAATTCAAGGATTATCTACCGCTGAGTTGCGTCCCTTACGCTGTGCCATGCAAATTGTTTTTCAAGACCCCTTTAGTAGTTTAAGCCCGCGTTTATCCATAGGACAAATCATTGGCGAGGGGTTGGAAGTTCACCAAATTGGTGGCAATGTCGCAGAACGTGAGCAGTTGATTATTAAAGTATTACAAGAGGTTGGTTTAGACCCTGATACACGTCACCGTTATCCGCATGAGTTTTCGGGTGGCCAACGTCAACGGGTTGCAATTGCGCGGGCAATGGTTTTAAAACCCAAATTAGTGATTTTAGACGAGCCGACTTCAGCATTAGACCGCTCGGTGCAAGCACAGATTATTGATTTGTTGCGTGATTTACAGGCGCGTTATCAATTGGCTTATATTTTTATCAGCCATGATTTAGCGGTGATTCGAGCGTTAAGTGATGAAATTATGGTTATGAAAGCAGGGCAAGTCGTTGAACAAGGTGCGACAAATACTATTTTTACCCATCCACAACAACCTTACACCAAGGCTCTGATTGCTGCTGCTTTTGATTTGGAAGCCGTTTGAGATTGATGGTCTGCATTAAGATTGGAAAAATTGACAGCAATGGCGTAGCGGGGAAAAATTCCCCCGCTTTAGGAATAGGGGGAAGTTTGCTGTTTAGTCGTGGATATTTAAAAGAATAAATACTTAGTTTTTAGCACTATGGTTACTATATATCTGACTAGCGTATTTAAGACTTGCTAGACTCTTGAAATCTAACAAGTCTGATGTGGATGTTATATTGTCGAAACGGTTACTTCTTCTTTATCTAAGCTAACAGGTTCTTTATAAATGGGTAATGGTTTATGCGTTTCACCCAAAAAGCTATAAACGGTGGGTAATACGAATAAAGTAAATAATGTTCCTATTGATAAACCAGAGAAAATGACAATCCCAATGCTAAAACGTGCTGCTGCACCGGGACCTGCTGCATAAAGTAAGGGAATAACGCCAGAAACCATCGCAATAACAGTCATTAAAATAGGACGTAAGCGAATTCGGGCGGCGTGTTGAATCGCATCCATTTTGCTTTCTTGTAAATATAGTTGTCTTTCTTTCGCCACTTCACACATTAAAATCCCATGTTTGGTAATTAAGCCAATCAGGGTAATTAAACCAATCTGGGTGTAGATATTTAAACTTGCAACACCCCAAGCCATCACCAATAACGCGCCACATAAAGCCAGTGGCACAGAAACCATAATGACTAAAGGGTCGCGCCAGCTTTCAAATTGTATGGCTAAGACAAGGAAAATAATCGCTAATGCAAGGATAAACGTGATATACAGGGATGAACCCTCTTGCATGTATTGGCGGGAAGGGCCTTTAAAATCATAGCTAAAACCGGATGGTAAAATTTTATCGGCTTCGGTGGTTAAAAAGGTGAGTACATTGCCAACGGTGGTTGTGGGCATGGGAACACCCCCTAAAGTAATGGCGTTGGCTTGGTCCATTTGAATCAGTGATGAGGGTTCACCCCGTACTTTCAGGCTAACCAGTTCTGATAATGGAATTTGTTGTCCTGATGCTGTGCGTAGGTAATATGAGCCTAATGCTTCAGGGGTTAGGCGGTCGGTGCGTATGACTTGGGGAACTACTTCATAACTGCGTCCATCCCGATTGATGTAATTAACACGCCCATCGCCTACAAGGGTGGATAAGGTGTTGGCGATTTCTGCCATCGTAATACCATAACTACCTGCTTTGTCACGATTAATGTGCATTTTAATCGTCGCGGTATCAAATTTAATATCCAAGTCGTTAAAAATGAATAAATGGCTGGCATTGGCTTTTTCTTGCAGTTCTAGCGCGACTTTCATCATCGTTTCATAATCAGCAGTGCTTTTAATCACCATTTGAATAGGCAATCCACTACCACCACCGGGTAAGGCGGGCAGGGGAAATGCTGCCATATTCACGCCTGCAATATCTTTAACCTTATCAGTGAGTAACGCTATCATTTGTTTTTCACTGTTTTCCCGTTGTTCCCATGGCGCGCTGAGCATAACGGCTAATCCATTATTAGTACTCGGCATACCTGATAGACTTAAGGTATTACGAATACCATTGATTTGATTGGCGCGTTTGCCAATTTCGGTTAAATTCGCATCGATAAAGTCTAAATTTGCACTACTAGGTGCTGTTGCAATCCCTAAAAATGCACCTTTTTCCTCGTTGGGTGCAAGCTCTGAGGGAATAATGGGAAAGAGGAAGATTAACGAACCCATCACGATGAAGGCAAAGAGCAGAATGGCTGAACGATGCGCGAGTGTTCTGTCCAATAGGTATCCGTAACCGCGTTCAACACGCCCCATTGTGGATTGCACGCCCAGTTCAAAACGACTGGCATGTTCGCTATGTTTTAAAATCAGTGAACACATTGCAGGCGATAAGGTGAGCGCGACCATGCCAGACACAACCACCGCACCCGCTAGGGTTAAGGCAAATTCTTTGAAGAGTGTGCCAGTTACCCCGTCGAGTAAGGCGATGGGTGAATAAACTGCGGCGAGCGCAATTGTCATACTGATAACAGGAACTGCAATTTCACGTGTGCCAACGATTGCAGCAGCAAAAGGGGTTTTGCCCATTTGTAAATGACGTTCTACGTTTTCCACCACTACAATAGCATCATCAACAACTAATCCAATGGCTAAGACCATTGCTAGTAATGTGAGTAGGTTAATGGAAAAACCCAGCATTTGCATGGCAAGACAAACGCCAATCAAGGAAAAGGGGATGGTAACGATGGGAATTAACATCGCACGGAATGACCCCATGAATAAGAAAATTACCAAAATAACAATCAGACCTGCTTCGCCAATCGTGCGCAAGACTTCATAAATCGAGGCTTCAATATATTCCGTTGCATCGTAGCTGATTTCCATCTTGATGCCCGCTGCTAAATTGCGTTCAATTTCTGCGAGTTTTTTGGTCACTCGTTTGGCAACATCTAATGGATTGGCGGTTGGCGTGGATTCAATCGCAATCACGACGGCATTAATGCCACCTATCCGTGATTTAACCGCCTCGCGGACAGAAGATAATTCAACCTTTGCAATATCACGTAGCCGAATAACCCCTTCTGTCCGTTGTGCAACAATCATCTGTTTAAAGGCTTCAATATCATTTAAATCGGTATCAACTTGAATAGTATATTGAAAATAACGACTTTTGACTTGACCCGGTGCAGAACGGTAATTATTGTTAGCGAGGATAGTATTAATTTCATTGGTCGTTAAATTGTGCGTTGCCATTGCTTTAGGGTCTAACCAAATACGAATAGACAGCGCGGGGGCGAGAACATTAGCCGTTGAAACCCCTTCTACAGAGAGCAGTTGGTTTTGCACATTCCGTTTTAAATAATCCCCAATGTGCGCGGTGGATAGGCGTTCACTAAAAAAACTAAGGTACATCAAAGCCGTATTTGACCCTGTTTTGCTAGAAATCGAGGGGTTTTCTGCTTCTTGAGGCAATTGTGAATTAACACTATTCACCTTCGCCATGATTTCTGCTAAGGCTGCATTCGGGTCAGTTCCCACTTTCATGTGGGCAGTAATTGTACTGCTTCCCAGTCGACTGCTAGATTCTAAAAAGTCGATTTTGTCCGCTTCAGCAACCGCTTGTTGCAATGGTTGGGTGATAAAACCTTGAATTACCTCTGCAGGCGCACCGTAATAGCTCGTAGAAACGATAATGTCGGTATTCGTCATTTCAGGATATTCGCGAACTTGTAATTTAAAAACCGCTTGTAATCCTAAAATTAAGACTAAAAAACTCAAGGCTATCGCCATGATAGGACGTTGAATAAAAGGGTCTGTAAAAGTCATGACATCACTCACTCAACAGGAATAGGCTGATTTTTTTTAACAAAATCATTGGTTACGATTTTAACCTTTGCGCCATTATCCAAACGCACTTGTCCAGAGGTAACGAGTAAATCCCCCGTTTGTAACCCTGTTAAAATCACGGCATCGTCACCGCGCCGTTCTCCGACAGTCACCTCTTTCTGATTAACACGTAAAACGGTTTTATTGTCCGCTTCTTGTTTTTTAGTCACCACATAGACCATTTCGCCATATAAGGTAAAATTAATTGCTTGCTGGGGGACAACGATGCTATTCGCTTGTGTTGTTTGCCAAATGGTAATGGTGGCATACATCCCACTGCGTAATTTTTGCTCAGGATTGGGGAGTTTAGCTTGTAATTGAATGATGCCGCTTTCTTTATCTACAGAGGGTTCAATGGCGTTTAATGTGCCACTAAAAGCTTGTTCTGGATAAACATCGGTGCGTAATTCAATCAGCATATTAAGGCGGATTTCTGGTAGATATTTTTGTGGAATAATAAACCGCACCCGCATTTCATCATTGCTTTCTAAATTGGCGATAACATTTCCCGGTTGTAAATATTGCCCTAATTGCACTTGGCGAATGCCCATTTGTCCTGAAAAGGGTGCTTTAACTTCTAAGCGTTCAATGGTCGCTTGTAAACTGGCAACCTCAGCCACGGCAACTTTATAAGCAGATTCAACTTCTTCCACCGCTTCAGAGGAAATCAATTTGCGTTCATAAACTTTCTGATTTCGTGACCATGTATTTTTAGCAGCGGACAAGCGTGCTTCTGCCGCGTTTAAATTTGCCCGTTCAACGCTAGAATCCAGTGAAACCAGTAATTGACCTTTTTTTACCTTATCCCCTGATTCAAAATGGATTTCTTTAACCATTCCTGCGACTGAGGTGGTAACATTAACCCCTTCATAAGGTTCTATATAACCAATGGATTGAATAGCAGGTTGCCATGTTTGAGAACTCACTTCTAACACTTCAACGGGCAATTCGGGTTCGGGCATGTTCGCCATAAATTCGGCAATTTTTTGATTCTTAAACGTATTGAAACCAAAAATTGAACCAAATAGTAAAATTGATAAAATAATTACCGCAAAAAACCAACGTATCATATTAATAATCCTTAGTTTTAACGTTTATCTTCTAAAGTCATTGCGTCCCAACAGGCTTGAATAAACAGGGCGCGTTGTTTTGGGGTTAATCCGTGCAAATTACGTTTATGTACATGAAAATGCCACTCAACAGGACCTAATCCTAAACTCAATAACACATCTACAGGCAAAGGCTTAAATACACCTTGTTCGATACCGCGTAATGCAAAGCTCAAAACGGGCTGAAAAATTTTCTCAAGTAGGGCTTTTTCCTCATCTTCAGGTCTAGGCACCATGTCTAAGATGGCTTTAGTCAAAAAACGGTCGGGATAAACTTCATTACAATCAATAATGTTATTAATTAACTGCTCTAATTGTTGACGGAGCGATTCCGTCTCATTTAGCCCTTTACAAATCACTTTAGCGATATGACCAATTAATTCTCGGTGCAATTCATTAATTAACGTCTCTTTATCTTTAAAGTAACGATAAATTGTTCCCATGGGTACACCAGAGGCTTTTACTATCATATTCATGCTAGTCCCATGTAACCCATGATTAACAATCAATTGACGGGTAGCATCTAAAATTAAACAGCGTTTATCATCCATGTGATTCCTTGTAAAACAGAGTGAGCGTTCACTCTAGTTTATGCGTTTTAAAAAAAATTACCAATTTAAATTACTAATAGTGACTATCATGATTCAAATAATATTGAAACGAACAAAAGTTTTTTACGGATACCACCGATTCACAGGGTTGTATCCGCTATATATTTGTAATAATACTATCCAAGCTGTGTCATTATTGCGTCCATTAGCTGCCCTGCTATATCTAATCCATAGGCATTATTTAATTCACGTATCCCTGTCGGACTTGTCACATTAATCTCGGTTAAATAATCGCCAATAACATCTAACCCCACAAATAAAAACCCTTTTTCTCGTAGTGTTGAACCTACTTGCTGACAAATCCAACGGTCGCGTGCGGTTAGCGGTTGTGCAACCCCTGTTGCGCCTGCGGCTAAATTACCACGGCTTTCCCCTTGTGCAGGAATGCGTGCTAGGGCATACGGCACGGGTTCACCATTAATTAATAAAATGCGTTTATCTCCTTGTGTAATCTCAGGGATAAATCGTTGCACCATGCAATAACGGCTTTCACGCGCGGTTAATGTCTCAATAATGACCGATAAATTCATATCACCTTGTGCAACCCGAAAAATAGACATTCCCCCCATACCATCTAACGGTTTTAAAATAATTTCGCCATGTTCTTGCAAAAACTCGCGAATTTTCGCTGCACTGCGTGTCATTAAAGTGGGTGGACAACAGTGTGGAAACCATGCGGTATAAGCCTTCTCATTCGCATCGCGCAGCCCTTGTGGACGATTGACAATTAGCGTACCACGTTGTTCTGCTTGTTCTAAAATGTACGTTGCAACGATATATTCCAAATCAAATGGCGGGTCTTTTCGCATTAAGATTGCAGATAAGCTGTGCAACGGGCGGGTTTCAGCCGTTTCTAAGCTGAACCAATCGGTTTTATTGTCGCGGACTTGCACACGACGCATGGTTGCGTAAGCAATACCATCACGTAACCATAAATCCTGCATTTCCATGTACCAAAGTGTCCAACCCCGTTGTTGGGCAGCGAGTAACATGGCAAAACTACTGTCTTTATACGTTTTAATACTGGCAATCGGGTCCATCACAATGCCAAGATTGAATGCGGACATGGTTTGTTTTCCTTTTGTTGTGTAAACGATTAACTGGTTTTTCATTAAATTTTTCAGCTAGTTAAGCTATGCTATTGTTAATGTATTGATTTGAATTCTATCCATCGTCAACCGTGGGTAAATACAGGCAAGTACGGTGTTATCCCAAACACCAGCTACACTGTAAACAAGCCTTATAGTTATGGTTGACGTTTACTATTCACAACAGGAATAACTGAATGAAACAAGAGATACCACCCACAAATAAACCTATCACCCTTGATAATCATTGGATGCCCTTTACGCCTAATCGGGATTTTAAAGCGAACCCGCGTTTAATGGTTAAAGCCTCGGGAATGTATTATTGGAGTCAAGCAGGACAACCGATTTTAGATGCTTCTGCGGGCTTGTTTTGTTGTGCTGCGGGGCATTGTCGTCCAGAGATTGCTGCGGCAATTAGCCAACAGGCGCAAACCCTAGATTATGTGCCACATTTTCAGTCAGCACACCCCACATCGTTTACGCTAGCGGAAAAGTTAGCCACGATTTTACCCAGTGGATTGGATAGAATTTTTTTTACTAATTCGGGGTCAGAATCTATAGATACCGCGATTAAAATAGCCATCGCCTATTTTCAGGCTAAAGGACAAGGCACACGTCAACGGTTTATTAGTCGGGAACGGGCTTATCATGGCGTGAATATTGGGGGAACCGCATTAGGTGGAATGACAAACAATCGGCGAATTTATGGCGGGGTTGGTTTAGCACAAGTTGCCCACTTACGACATACTTGGTTAGCCGACAATAAATTTACGCTAGGACAACCCGAACAGGGCAAAGAACTGGCTGAAGACTTGCAACGCTTTGTAACGTTATACGGTGCAGAAAATATTGCCGCTTGCGTGGTTGAACCGATTGCAGGTTCTACAGGCACATTAGTGCCACCCAAAGGATATTTGGAACGGTTGCGCGAAATTTGCGACCAACACAGCATTTTATTAATTTTTGATGAAGTGATTACAGGATTTGGACGCACAGGCAACGCTTTTGGCACGGATAGCTTTGGGGTAAAACCCGATATGATGACCTTAGCTAAAGCCCTGACAAATGGCGCAGTGCCAATGGGGGCGGTTGCGGTGAAGCGAGAGATTCACGACACGATTATTAATCATGCGCCTGCAGGGGCAATGGAGTTTTTTCATGGCTACACCTATTCAGGACATCCCTTAGCCTGTGCTGCTGCTCATGCAGCCCTAGATATTTATCAACAAGAAAATTTATTTGAACGGGCGGGCAATCTATCAGCCTATTTTTTAACAACTGTCTTTAATAGTTTGCGAGACTTACCCATTATTACGGATATTCGCGGGTATGGCATGATGGCGAGTTTTGACCTTGCACCTGCGGAAAGTGTGGGTCTGCGTGGAGCAGAATTACAAAAACGCCTATTTTGGGCAGGTATGCACCTCAAAACTACAGGTGATGCGGGTATTATCGCCCCTGCTTTAATTGCGGAAAAATCGCATATTGATGAAATATGTCAACGACTACGCGACGTTATTCAACAGTTTTAATCATACATTAAGTATTTTTTAGGAAAGTATTAAATCTGTGTTATCACAACATAAAAAGCTAACTATGATGATAAACAAAAGCTAAATGTTGTCCCTAAATGAGGAAGACTGTGAGGAGTCCCTATAATGAATACGATGAATATTCCAAGCATCGTTCCTACAAGATACTGGCATACGCTAGAAGATGGGCGCGTACAATGTGATGTGTGTCCACGCGCCTGTAAACTAAAAGCGGGACAACAAGGATTATGTTTTGTCAGAGCAAATAAAGACCATCAAATTGTCCTGACAACCTATGGACGCTCTAGCGGTTATTGCATAGACCCCATAGAAAAAAAACCGCTAAATCACTTTTTACCCGGTACGCCAATTTTATCTTTTGGGACAGCAGGTTGTAATCTTGCCTGCAAATTTTGCCAAAACTGGGATATTACCAAATCCAGAGAAGTTGACACCCTTGCAGATTATGCCTCTCCAACCACGATTGCCCAAGTTGCCAAACAACTGGGCTGTAGTAGTGTTGCGTTTACGTATAATGACCCCGTGATTTTTATGGAATATGCCATAGACGTGGCACAAGCGTGTCATGCAGAGGGTTTAAAAACGGTTGCTGTTACTGCGGGTTATATGAATGATGAACCTCGTCGCGAATTTTACCGTTACATTGACGCGGCCAATATAGACTTAAAAGCCTTTAGTGAAGATTTTTACCACAAAATTGTAGGCGGACATTTACAACCAGTACTTGATACCTTGTGCTATCTCAAACACGAAACCCAAGTATGGTTTGAAATAACCAATTTACTCATTCCTGAAGAAAATGATTCACCTGCCGAAATTGCCGCAATGTGCCATTGGATTGTGGATAATTTAGGGGTGGATGTTCCCTTACATTTCACTGCATTTCATCCTAGCTGGAAAATGTTAGATAAACCCTATACACCCAGTAGCACCCTAACCACTGCTAGACAAATTGCAAAAGAAGCGGGTATTCGCCACGTTTACACAGGTAACGTGCATGACCACACAGGCGGGAGTACTTACTGTCATCATTGCGGACAAGAATTAATTGGACGCGATTGGTTTGTCCTGACTGCATGGGGACTGACTGCAGATGGACACTGTGCGACTTGCGGAACACGCTGTGCGGGTGTATTCACAGACAAAATGGGTAAATGGGGTGCGAAACGAGTACCTGTTCACCTACACGATTTTACTGCCTGTAAAAATGCATCCTAGAAAATTCGCTGTCTGAATGTTCCAAGCTATAAATAAGTTTTACAATGAAACACTACCGTATTACTTACTATAAAGGATGGTTTCATGTCAGACACTCGTCGGATTTTACTCATTGCACCAGAAGGACAAGTCGGTTGGGAATTATTACGTTGCGCCCAATCACTGGGCAAAGTCACAACAGCAAAACGTGTACACGAAAATCCCCAATTGTGCATAGACTTAGCCAATACGGATTCAATTCGTCGTGTTGTAGAAACGGTTAAACCCCACATCATTCTTAATGCTGCCGCCTACACGGCTGTTGATAAAGCGGAATCAGAACCAGAACTCGCCGAACAAATCAACAGCACGGCCCCCGCAGTATTAGCAGAAACGGCCAAACGTTTAAATGCCCTATTTGTACATTACTCTACAGACTACGTTTTTGATGGTACAAATAAATATCCTTATAAAGAAACAGATACCACCAATCCCGTCAGTGTTTACGGTGCAACCAAACTAAAAGGTGAACAAGCCATTCAAGCCATAGGCGGACACTATTTTATTTTTCGGACAGCATGGGTTTATGGAATGCGGGGCAAAAATTTTTTATTAACCATGCAACGCCTTGCTGGTGAAAGAGATTTACTGCGTGTTGTTGATGACCAACGTGGCGCGCCAACATGGAGCCGTTCTATTGCCGAAGCAAGCACCCAAATATTAGCCCAAAGCCTATCCCCTCGCTTACAACTAGATTTAACCGAATTAGCGGGTATTTATCACATGACATGTGGTGGAAATACAACATGGTACCGCTTCGCCCAAGCCATTTTAGCCCATGCAGAAAAACAACCCACGCTAGAACCCATACCGACCAGTGCCTACCCTACGCCCGCCAAACGTCCTACCTACTCAACCTTATGTAATTCCAAACTTGCACAAACGTTTGGCATTCGCTTACCCGATTGGGAAAACGCGCTAACCTTATGCTTAGATGCAGGGAAATAATCGGTAATAACATGGCGATACAATTCGCCATTTTTTTATTAACATCGTTTCAGCCATGACGAGCTTAGAAATAAGATAATGCGCAACTGTCTGAATCAGAAGCATCACTACAAAGACCGTTACCCGCAAAAACGCATATCTACTGCGAGCTTAAATGAACATCTCGTCTTTTCACGGACAGTAATTTATCAATGCTTAGATAAAATTAACGCGTCTATCAAAATATGGGGATATATATGCAGAACAAAGAGTAAGAGCTATTGCAAAGAATTAGCATGGGCGAAAAACAGTATATTAAATACAATCACCCAATTTGTGAAAGACAGCCCAGAGTTGCGGTATATTAGAAATTTACGTTAAACGTTTATTGCAACAGGTGGAAACGTCAGACATGACAAAGTCATCAGCGATTCATCCTAAAAATTAAGGAATAAAGGACGAAAACCTTACTTGAGCAAATACAGTTTTATTGATGTTTCTGACAGGAATTGAAATTGAAAATAACTACAGGCTTCAAACTAAAACCGCTTTTTAATACAAGCGATTACAAATTGTTTTGTAGTCTATCTGAGGTACTTAAGGAGAATTGGCTCCCCGGGACGGGTTCGAACCGCCGACCCAGTGGTTAACAGCCACTTGCTCTGCCGCTGAGCTACCGGGGAATTTTTTAAACTGTGAACTAAATCGACATTAATCAACTGCTATAAAGCACGCTATTCTATAGACACAAATTAACCCTGTCAATATTTTTTTCTAAAATAGAAAAACCACATTAAAGTAACATTCTTTCTGCTAAGAGACCTGCTGTTATTGCTGAATTTGCAGTATTATTAACCCGTCTTTACCTACAATGATACTGATATAACATTAAGTTAGTAAGTTTTTTATTTTCTTTTGAGTTAGGAGGTTGCTATGTTTTACAAAGCAGCAGTATTAAGTTTCTTGATGCTTTCAAATATGGTGCAAGCAATTTGTCCAGAATTAGATAATTTGCCACGTCCTGATAACAACTTAGTGCCAAAATTGGCGTGGGGTTCGGATGTGGATCGTAATACATTAAAACAAGTTGCGTGTTTGAACACAACCGAGAATTTTATTGGAACAAGCACAGCAACTATTAATAGTCGGGTGATTTCTAGCTTTAATGATATTTTTGAGCAATTTGTCGTGAAAGGAGAAGCAAATGCTTCTTATTTTGTCTTCACCGCAAAAGCCAATGCGTCGTATGAAAAGGTGTTTAGAGAAACCCAATTTTCACAATCGTTTGTTTTAGAATACGACGTTTCTTTTGGTACAGCCGATGCGACTTTAGATTCAGTGAATCCTTTGAATGCAACAGGGTTAAGATACCGTAATGATGCTTGTGGTTTCAAACGTTATTGTGGAAACCAGTATGTTTGCCAAACAACTAAAGGAGCAAATATCTCAGTTAAAATGGATTTTGACTTTACTTCTGAATACCATAAGAACGAGTTCAAAGCGGGTGCAT
Organism: Beggiatoa leptomitoformis; assembly: GCF_001305575.3. Lineage (NCBI taxonomy): Bacteria > Pseudomonadati > Pseudomonadota > Gammaproteobacteria > Thiotrichales > Thiotrichaceae > Beggiatoa > Beggiatoa leptomitoformis. The sequence continues at coordinate 2,831,264 of NZ_CP012373.2, read as the reverse complement.
CGTTGGGGATTGCCAATTTGAAGATTTGTTGCAAACCGTTCTCGGGTGGTTTTAGTGCGGAAGTGAGCAAACTCTCTGAAACAACCCGTAAGAATGGAACATTACGCATTGAAGCCATTCAAAAGGGAGGAAATGTCGAGCAACTGGGTCGAATTTTAGGCGGAACGGTCTTTAGTTGTTCTTTAGATAATTTAGCGGCGTGCACAGCGGCGTTAGATGGTGTGGCGAATTATGTGGCGAGTGATGATTTCATTACAGGCGTTAGGGAAAACCCCACCGTTACTGATTATAAAAATTGTCCGTATGAATACATTCCTGATGTACCGAGTTTGCCAAATGAAGTCACGCCTGAAATAGAAGCCTTGCGTGTGAAATTATCTAACACATACAAAGAATTATTAGCTGATAGGCAAAACGCCTTAAATTTGTTGAATTTATCGTTATCAACGGCTCGACAACAGCAAATAAAAGATTTGTCTGTGGCATTAGAAATGGAGGCTGAAAGTATTCGTCAAATCGGTGAATTGTGTTGGAATGATTTGAGCAATTGTTCTCAAAAAGCTCATCAAGCACTCCTTAATTTACAGGCTTACGATAAAAACGTTTTGTTACCTAATCCCGCCGATGGGTTAGTCGCGTATTATCCATTTAATGCAAATGCGTTAGATGAAAGTGGAAAAGGGAATGATGGAGTAATGTATGGGGTAACACCAATTGAAGATAGATTTAATAATAAAAATTCTGCATTTTCATTTGATGGTTCTACAAGTTATATTCGAGTAAATAGCAAACCTGAGTTGAGTGGATTTAACGATATGAGTATATCTGTTTGGATATATAAAGATAGTCTTAAACCCATTTCTTCAAATTTAGAAAATATAGAAAGTATTGTAACAAAATGGTTTTTTAATTGTCCAAATAGCACTAATCCAATAAATCAAGACACTTATGCACTTGCTTTAGGTAGTAATAATACCATTGCTGGAGCAACGAATCGATATTGTAATACCGACGTTCCAAATACACCAACAGTATTAACAACAAATAAGTGGGTTAATACAATATTTAGTCATTCCTCAAATGGAGGAGGAAAATTATATATTAATGGAAAATTAGTTAGTTATGATTCTAGGGGAGGGAGTATTGTACAATCTACTAATCCACTAATTATTGGTGCAGATAATAAACAAGGTAATTTATGGAGATTTTTTAACGGTTCAATAGATGACATTCGCATTTACAATCGAGCATTAACCGATGCAGAAATAAAGCAACTTTACGAAACCACAGAAACTAAAATAAACCAACCGCCCGTTGCAATCTTTAGCAGTTCAAATTCAAACCCATCAACGGTGAATGTTGATGCGAGTTCTTCTAATGATCCAGATGGAACAATCCAACGTTATGAATGGCTAAGTTCAGATGGACAAATGAAGAGTGGAAAAACCGCGACTTTTACCTTTGAAAAAGCGGGCGATTATGCGATTACCTTAACCGTCACCGACGACAAAGGTGCAACTTCTCAATCCGTAAAAAACATTTATATTCAAGGAAATAACGCGCTAGCAAGTTGTACTAATTCAACCATCACAAATTGCCAAGCCAGTTTCTCACTTGAAACAGGTCAATTATGCGTTCCCTGCGTGAGCGTTCCAACCCCCTTAGGTTCTCAAATTTACGCGGTAGAATTGACACAATTAAACCCCTTACAATTAGGTTTTGAACTCAATCCGTTAACCTTGAAACCGCATAATTTCAAAGACAGTTGTTTAGCAACTTACACTGGCATATTAAATGTCCCGTGTACCAAAGTCGGAACAACCACTTACAACGTTGACTTCACCCAACGTTCAAATTCTTTAATCTTTGACGTGTACGACGCACGTTAAAACAACAAACTGCTAAGTTTTCAAAACCTAGCAGGTTGTTGTTATAGAAAATGATTTATCCACTCTCGCTGTTCTGTAGAACACAAATTAACTCTGTCAATATTTTTTTCTAAAATAGAAAAACCACATTAAAGTAACATTCTTTCTGCTAAGAGACCTGCTGTTATTGCTGAATTTGCAGTATTATTAACCCGTCTTTACCTACAATGATACTGATATAACATGGAAATTAAAGCAAAAGACTATTGCATTCGCTACGAGGTAGATAGCGCGACCATTGTATTTCAAGGTATTTTGATGCTGGGTGGCTCAAAAGAATATGAAGGCGTTTTGCATCTATTAAGGGCAGTTGCGGATAATACAGAACAGTTGACGTTAGATTTACGCGAGCTGAAAATGCTAAATAGCTCTGGTATTAATACGTTAACCCGTTTCATCATAGAAACCCGTGATAAAAAAACCCCGCGCTTATGTATGTTAGGTTATGAGGATGTGACGTGGCATGAAATGTTATTTAATAACTTACAACGCTTAATGCCTAATTTAGAGGGGCAACTTGTGCCTGCCGTTTCCAGTTGAAGTTCCTCCTTTTTTAAATACGAATCATCATTTTTGTTGGTAGCGTGCTACTCGCTTGTCTATTTAACCATTACAGGAAATATATGTTTGATGTCCTCACTTGGTTTATTGCAGGTTTACAAACCCTTTTGTTTATTGCGTTTGCTCCTTTATTATTAGGCTGGATTAAGGCAAATAAGTGTTTGTTACAAAACCGTAAACCACCTGTTTTATGGCAACCTTATCGTGATTTATATAAATTGTTTCGCAAAGAATCGATTGTTGCTGAACAAGCCTCATGGATATTTCGTGCCGCACCTTATATTGTGTTTGGAACGACGGTTTTAGCCGCAGGCGTTGTTCCCTTGTTGGCAACGGATTTACCTACAGCAGCACTGGCTGATGTTATTGTTCTAGTTGGTTTTTTTGCGCTGGCCCGTTTTTTTATGGCATTGGCCGCGATGGATATTGGCACCGCTTTTGGCGGCATGGGCGCGTCACGGGAAATGACATTATCTTCACTCACAGAACCTGCAATGCTGATGGCTGTCTTTACCTTAGCAATGACAGCTTCTACAACAAATATTTCTACAACCATAGATTTTATTCTGTCCGATGGGTTAGTGTTGCGTCCATCTTTCTTTTTTGTATTATTGGGTTTGATGATGGTCGCCATTGCAGAAACGGGGAGAATTCCAATTGATAATCCTGCAACACACTTGGAATTAACAATGGTGCATGAAGCCATGATTTTAGAATACAGTGGTCGACATTTAGCCTTGATTGAATGGGCGCATCAAACAAAACTAATGATTTATATGGTATTAATTGCTAACCTGTTTTTCCCTTGGGGAATTGCACGTGAATTTAGTTTGCAGGCATTTTTGTGGAGTGGATTAACCATCACCTTAAAACTTGCCACATTAGGTGCAGTACTCGCTATTTCTGAAACGTTATTGGCCAAATTACGCTTATTTCGCGCGCCTGATTATCTCAGTTTTGCCTTCCTCCTTTGTCTGCTTGGTATGTTAAGTCACGTTATTGTCGAAGTGGGCTAAACTACTCACGAAATATCATAACTATCACGATATTTCGTGACTTGAAAAAGTAAATAACGCATTTTTAATGCCTAACCTATTGTTTATTTTTTATAAAATTGATTGGTATTGTATTTGCTTGACTGGTATTGTTACGACTTTTGGCAATAAGCAGGAATAACCATGAATGCAGAAAACAAGATTAAAAACACCCAAGCTATCCCCCTTGATGAAGTACAGCAAGGCTTATATGCCAAACGGCAGAAGATTTATCCTCGTCAAGTGCATGGCTTATTTGCGAGTCTTCGCATCACCAGTGTTTTAGCATTATTAGGAATTTATTACATATTTCCTTGGCTACAGTGGGATGGACGGCAAGCAGTTCTTTTTGACTTACCCGCACGTCAATTTTATATTTTTGGTTGGGTTTTTTGGCCACAAGATTTTATTTATCTTGCCTTTCTTCTTATTATTGCTGGCTTTAGTTTATTTTTCTTTACCACATTAGCAGGACGGCTTTGGTGTGGATATGCTTGTCCGCAAACGGTTTGGACAGAAACTTTTTTGTGGATAGAACATCTCGTTGAAGGCGACCGTGCAAAACAAATGAAGTTGGATAAAGAGCCTTTTTCTCTGCATAAATTACGGGTAAAAGCGAGCAAACACGGATTATGGATAGTCTTTTCTTTAATAACGGGTTTCACCTTTGTTGGTTATTTTACCCCTATTCGAGAACTTACCAACAATATGATTCCATTTAACTTATCAGGATGGGAAACATTTTGGTTTTTCTTTTATAGCTTTGCAACTTATGGTAATGCAGGGTTTATGCGTGAGCAGGTCTGTATTTACATGTGTCCCTATGCACGGTTTCAAAGTGCTATGTTTGACAAAGATACATTGATTATTGCTTATGATAACCAACGCGGCGAACCACGTGGCGCGCGGAGAAAAGGTGAGGATTATCAAACAAAGAATTTAGGTGAATGTATTAATTGCACTATGTGCGTGCAGGTCTGTCCGACAGGAATAGATATTCGGGATGGGTTGCAATATCAATGTATTGGCTGTTCGGCCTGTATAGACGTTTGTGATGATGTAATGGAAAAAATGGATTATCCCAAAGGGTTAATCCGTTACACGACCGACAACGCAATTAACGGAAAACCTTCGCGTATTCTCAGACCACGTATCTTTGTATATGGCACGCTGTTAATGATTTTATTTGGGTTATTGATTTACTCGATTTCTATCCGTCAACCCTTACAATTAGATGTGTTGCGTGACCGTAATGTTCTGTATCGAGAAAATAATGAAGGGCTCATACAAAACGTTTATATGCTGAAACTCATCAATAAAGATGTACATCCGCATATTTATACAATTACTGTCAGTGGGTTAGAAGGTGCGCAATTTGAGACCGACAAGAAAGTGATTGAAGTAGAAAGTGGTTCGGTTTTAGATTTACCTGTACGGGTGAATGTCGCTCGAGAAAATATTCCCTTACAAAGTAATACAATAGAGTTTACTATGACAACTCAAGACCATGCAGATTGGACTGTAACAGAAGATGCACGGTTTTTAGGTCCATTGGTTGTAAAACACTAGTCTATAAAGCTTGCAAAGACTGTGTGTAAAGTAGCGTAGGTGTGAACACATTCACACCTACGCGCTTGTGAAGGGAATAAATTGAAATATCTTTAATTTATCTGAGGAGGTCAATTTCAAAAACTGACAATCTCTTTAAAAGATATTCAACAAGAATGTGTTAGTGCAAGCGTTCTATCACTTGTGGTGTCCAAAAAACTTCACCATTCACCAGCATTCCAAATTGTCGTCCCTTATCGGTGACGATTTCCCGTGGTTTTCCTGATTCATCTCGACAACTGTGCAAAAAGCCTTCAACTTTTAAAACAGCGCGCATTGTGATATGCGGCTTACCTGCTCTTTGTGCCAATTCCGATAAACTTAACAGGGGTTTGTTGCGTTTTGTTTGTATCATAACAAGCCTCCATAATAGCTTGATTAATTCTTGACTAACTCTCTATTAGAAAATAGTATAGCGTATTTTTGTTGCAGCGCAACATTTATAAGTGTAAATACTTATAGCAGTTAGTCATGAATAAATTTAATGGATAACATTGTTCTTGATAATCTTGGTAAGCCGTTTTATCGTCTTTTTGTAAGAGGTTCAAAAAATATTGCATTGCAATGTAAGGATTAAGAATTATAAAAAGCTATTTATGTAACAAATGTTTCTTACACGTTAGACTCCCATAAAAACGCTTGCAATCTGATGAATACCTGTCTAACCTTGAACGCAAAAGCACTTTAGAACACGCGCTTTTATTGTTTTTGCAGAAAAATATTGTCATTATTTATCGTTGTTTAATAGGTTTGGAGTTATAAAATGCCCGCGGTTCGTATGTATAGTACCCGTATTTGTCCTTATTGCATGATGGCAGAGCGTTTATTAAATCAAAAAGGGGTGCAAGTAGAAAAAATCCTGATTGATCATGATCGCGAGCAAATGCAAAAAATGATAGAACTCACGCAACGGCGTACTGTGCCACAAATTTTTATTGGTGAATATCATGTGGGTGGCTACGATGACCTCGTCGCATTAGAAGTTGCTGGTAAACTAGACGAATTATTAAAAGCAGATTAAAACTTTATTATATACCTACCGTTACCAAATTTTTCACGCAAAATAATGTACCTATTACTCACCTTGTCTATTCTCGTGGTGAGAATAATAGCTTTTGTTAATGCTAGACTCTATACTGGCTTGTTGTTAGAATTCCACATGTTGTAATATCTACTGCTAGTGTAGCGAAAAGTCATACTAAAGTGCGCAAAATTACAACAACTCTCTGCCTAAACAGTTGTTTTTAGCAAAGGCTAAATTAACTGTAGAAAGCATTACACACAAAATCACGGGCGCGCCGTCTTGTTGTGTTGTTTAATTGCTACAACAAACTGTAGTGTAAAGTTGCTATCTTTAGTAGGCTTACTTCGCATGACAGTGAGAAATACTGGCTGATTAAATGAAATAGTCTGGTGGTGTTTGGTTGCTCAACGTTTTTTTATATTTTTTGTTATCTCGTAACAGTAAGGGAAATTATCCATGGTAGATATCTCTGCTCGTAAAGTCTTAGTCGGAATGGTGGCAGGGGCGTTGTTGTCCTCCGCATTTTCCACTCAAGCCGCTGAAGATGAAAGAACTTATCGTTTGATGAGTGGTCAAGGTACACCCGTTATGTCAGGGACAGGGGATTGTGTGATTACACCCAATTCACCCAATGTGCCTAACCTCAACGCCAAAGAATGCGGTGACAAACTGCAATCTACACAATGTCCTCACCTTTATATTTATCCAGGTAATGTGACATTAGTGGTTGAAAGCCTGACCCCTGAGCAAAAAGCTAAGGGTGTGGATGCAAAAGGATGTCCTTTAGATACAGACCGCGACACTGTGCCTGACTTTATGGACTTATGCCCCACTAACACCTCAGCAGAAATTGCCGAAGGTGTCTGGGGTGATGCGAAGAATCCTCCTCAAGAACAAGGGGATAGAATCGGGTGTCCGATTGATTCCGACCATGACGGCGTGCCAGATTATCGTGACAAATGTCCCGGTACTCCACGCGGTACTTCTGTTGACGCAGACGGATGTCCCGCTGTTTCTGGCAGAACGGTTGAAATCTTAGGTGGTGATGTTACCTTCGCGTTCAATAAAGCCGACTTAACCCCTCAAGGTAAAGCAACCTTAGACAAGATTGCTGCCAATATCGTCAAAGACATTACTTATGTCTATGATATCGGTGTCACAGGTCATACTGACAGCGTTGGTTCTGACAAGTACAACCAAACCTTATCTGAACGTCGTGCCAAGTCTGCGGCAGACTACTTAGTGAGCAAAGGCGTACCTGCTGCTAAAGTGAAGATGAAGGGTGAAGGCGAGCTCAAGCCAATTGCTGACAATAAGACAGCAGAAGGTCGTGCGAAGAACCGTCGTGTGGAAATCGAAATTAGAACCACACACTCAACAAACTAAGTTAGTTTGATGATGGTTTACCAGTAACTAACTGGTTATATGCGGTGTTTCCTTTGGGAAACATCGCATTTTTCGTTTTTAGTGGGCGTAATTTTTCTAACCGAAATCAGTGAGGCAGGCGCATGAAACTCATCATCACTGGCGGTGCGGGCTTTATCGGCTCTGCGGTTATCCGCCACCTTATTCATAACACCCAACACCATGTTTTAAACTTAGATAAACTGACTTATGCAGGCAATTTAGACTCCCTCGTGAGCATTGCTGACAATCCACGTTATCAATTTGTGCAACTGGATATTTGTGACCATGCAGGTCTGCAAACCCTCTTAGCACAATATCAACCTGATGCCATCATGCACTTAGCGGCAGAATCGCATGTTGACCGCTCTATTGATGGTCCTGCTGATTTTATTCAAACAAATATTGTTGGCACTTACACTTTATTAGAAGCGACACGACAATATTGGAACAGTTTAGAAAGTGATAAAAAAGCGCGTTTTCGCTTCCATCATGTATCCACCGATGAAGTCTATGGTAGCTTAGGAGAAGCGGGATTATTTACTGAAACCACTGCCTACCAGCCTAATTCCCCCTACTCTGCCAGTAAAGCCTCTTCCGACCATTTGGTGCGTGCATGGCATCATACTTTTGGCTTACCTGTTGTGACCACGAATTGTTCAAACAACTACGGGGGTTATCAATTCCCTGAAAAACTTATCCCGTTAATGATACTCAATGGATTGGAAGGTAAACCCCTACCCGTTTATGGTAAGGGCGAGAATATTCGCGATTGGCTTTATGTTGATGACCACGCTCGCGCGCTCTGCTTGGTTCTAACCGATGGCAAAATTGGTGAAACCTATAATATTGGGGGGCATAATGAGCAAAAAAATATCGATGTTGTTCTCCTCATTTGTGCCTTACTCGACGAATTATGCCCTAACTCCCCTCATAAACCCCACAAACAACTGATTAAATACGTTACTGACCGCCCGGGTCATGATTTACGTTACGCCATTGATGCCAATAAAATTAAAGAGACACTGGGCTGGATACCAGCAGAAACCTTCGCAACAGGGCTACGCAAAACCGTTCAATGGTATTTAGACAATCCAGACTGGTGGCAACGGGTGCGCGATGGTAGCTATCGCGGAGAACGTCTAGGACTTGGCTAAATCTGCTAAAATAGAGGCAATTCTATCCTTCAATAAAAGATATAAATAACCATGATGAAAGGTATCATTCTCGCGGGTGGGTCTGGCACACGCTTACATCCCATTACCCAAGCTGTTTCAAAACAATTGTTACCAATTTATGATAAACCAATGGTTTATTACCCACTAACAACCTTGATGTTAGCGGGCGTTCGCGACATATTATTAATTTCTACCCCGCAAGACACACCCCGTTTTGAACAACTGTTAGGTGACGGCTCACAATGGGGCATACATATCAACTATGCAGTGCAACCTTCGCCTGACGGACTCGCCCAAGCTTTTATCATTGGTAAATCTTTTATTGGACAAGATAATTGCGCATTAGTATTAGGCGATAATATTTTTTACGGACACGATTTTCAAAAACAAATCACCAACGCAGCCCAACAAACACAGGGCGCAACCGTATTTGCTTATCCCGTACATGACCCTGAACGTTATGGTGTGGTTGAATTTGACAAACATGGCAACGCCATTAGCTTGGAAGAAAAACCCAAACAGCCTAAATCCCGCTACGCTGTCACAGGTTTATATTTTTATGACAACCAAGTTGTCGATATTGCTGCCACATTAAAACCTTCGCCACGTGGTGAGTTAGAAATTACCGATGTCAACAATATCTATTTACAACGTAATACGCTAAAAGTAGAACGATTTGGACGTGGTATGGCTTGGCTGGACACGGGAACACATGAATCTTTATTAGAAGCAGCAACGTTTGTACAAACCTTAGAAAAACGTCAAGGGTTAAAAATCGCTTGTCCTGAAGAAATTGCGTGGCGTAAAGGATACATTACCGCAGAACAATTGGCGGAATTGGCAAAACCACTGAGCAAAAGCAGTTACGGACAATATTTAAACTTTATTCTTCAACATGAAATTGCTTAATTATGAAAGTGATAAAAACCGCTATTCCTGAAGTGTTATTAATAGAACCGCGCGTATTTGGCGATGAACGGGGCTTTTTTTTAGAAAGCTACAATCAACAACGTTACATAGACGCAGGCGTAACAGAACGTTTTGTGCAAGATAATCACTCGCATTCTGCAAAAAACGTTTTACGTGGGCTACATTTTCAACGTGAACATCCACAAGGAAAATTAGTTTATGTTACAAAAGGTATTGTGTTTGATGTAGCCGTTGATATCCGCAAAGACTCACCGACATATAAAAAATGGGTTGGGGCAATTTTAACCGCAGATAATCACCATCAATTTTATGTTCCCGCAGGCTTTGCGCATGGGTTTTGTGTGTTGTCAGACACTGCAGATTTTCATTATAAATGCACGGAATACTATCATCCTAAAGATGAAGCTAGCTTACGTTGGGATGACCCAGACATTGGGATTACATGGCCTATTTCCAAACCAATATTATCTCAAAAAGATGCGGACGCGCCGTATTTAAACGGGTTATAACGTGCTTTGGTGCGAAGTCATTTGCACCAATTAGCATATAAAGCTTTGTTAAGTACCCTCTTCGTTTTTAATAAAAAGGGGTTTGGCTTATCTTTCTGTTTGGTCTCTTTGCGTTATTTTTGCTCATAATCTGTTTTTTAGCATTTACGCCGTTAAGGAAAAAGCAATAGAAATAGGTGTGGATAAATCCACACCTATCGTTTTACACCAAGTTTGTCATCCATGACATAATACGGGTAAATGTTCCTTACATGGGTTTTTTGGGGTGTTCTGCCGCCAAAAATTCTTCTAAAGAAATGGAACCGTCACTGTTGGTATCCAATTTTTCAAACGCCATTTCGCGGCGTTTTTCCACCTTCTGTTCATCTGCATGTTTAGGTATAGGTGCGGCTTCTAATTCCTCTTTAGAAATAGAGCCATCACTATTGCTGTCTATCTTTTTGAACATAGCCGTCTTCATCTCTTTTATTTTTTCAGGAGAAGGGGGGGTACGTTCAGGACGGTCACCTGCAAAAGCGACATTGGCGGTTAAGACAGTCATAACAGCAACAGCGGATAAAATGGTGCGTTTCATGGAAACTCCTTATTCAAAGTGAATGTATGAGAATACATAACAGGGTATTCTCTAGCTTATACGTCACGCCATTTAAAAAACCGTTGCATTAAATTTTTTTGATACGATTAAAACGAAAAAGACCAGTAAACAGTAAAGATTTGTTGTGAGGAACATGATTAAATAGGGGGAATCTTTTCTATTCTTACGGTTTTATCACTATCTCCCATTTAATTTAAGAGTAAATCCAGTCGCCTCTTAGAGATTCTGAGCAAGTTTCATGTTTTAAGAATATTGTTACTTAGCATTCAAATTATTTACTTTAATGTTTTATTCAAAAAAGTACATTCAAACTTAGCAAGGCTTAAGGTAATATTCTCTCATCTACACGCTTTCGCTGTTTTGCAAGGAATCGCCAATGAAGTATCGCGTCACGCATAAAACACTTTATAGTTACAACGCGCCTGTGTCTTTATGCCACAACGAAGCCCATCTTGCCCCGCGTAGCTCGCTTTATCAAACCTGCTCTAAAAGTAAGCTGTCAGTAAAACCAACGCCTGCTGTTCAGTATGAGCATGTTGATTACTTTGGAAATTCTGTTAGCTACTTTGCGATTCAATCACCTCATAAAGTCTTAACTGTAACGGCGGTGAGTGAAATAGACATTAATCAACAGCCTTTTGAACTTGAAACCGCACGCAACTCGCCACCATGGGAAACAGTGCGTGATTTATTACAAGACCGCCAAATATTACAAGCCGCTACCATTGAAGCACGTGAGTATTTATTAGATTCCCCTTTTGTAACTGTACACCACTTGTTAAAAGCGTTTGCTGAGGTGTCTTTTTTCCCCAATCGCCCCATTTTAGAAGCCTGTTTAGATTTAATGCATCGCGTTTTTACCGAATTCAAATATGACCCCAATTTTACAACCATTGTGACACCTATTTTAGAGGTGTTAGAGCATAAACGTGGTGTTTGTCAGGATTTTGCACATCTGATGATTGGTTGTTTACGCTCATTAGGACTGGCTGCCCGTTATGTCAGTGGCTACCTAGAAACCCTTCCTCCCCCCGGACAAGTAAAGTTACAAGGGAGTGATGCGTCTCATGCGTGGTTAGCTGTTTATGTGCCTGAATTAGGTTGGATTGATTTTGATCCAACCAATGATCAAATCCCAATCAATCAACATATCACCACAGCTTGGGGACGTGATTATAGTGATGTTACACCCTTAAAGGGGGTTATTTTTGGGGGAGGGGATCACATGCTAACGGTTGCTGTAGATGTGGAAAAAATAGAAGCGTAGTGTTTAAACAAATCGCTTAAAGCACATGGAATGGTTGAGTTGGGCAATACTACGCAACATGACAGGAGATAAATACAATGTCTATTAATTGGGACACTTATCAAACTCAGCACTTTTATGATGAGTTAATTGACAATCAAGGCGTGCCTCGTTCTGCAGCAGCAGAGCTATGTAAATATTTAAGTAGCTTGACAGAAGACGACATTAAGGAACGTAAAAATGCCGCAGAGTTGGCAATTGTCGTGATGGGCATTACATTTACGGTGTATTTTGAAGGCACGACAATAGATCGTGCATGGCCATTTGATTTAATCCCCCGTATTATTCCTAAACAAGAGTGGGATAAAACAGAAGCAGGTTTAAAACAACGGGTTACTGCGTTAAATATGTTTATTGATGATTTATATCATGAACAAAAAATTATCAAAGACAAACGTTTTCCTGCCGAATTATTAAAAAACTCAAAGAATTTTCGGGAACAATGCGTCGGTGTATCGCCCCCTTTAAACGTGTGGGCGCACATCTGTGGGAGCGATTTAGTCCGCGATAAAGATGGCACTATGTATGTGTTAGAAGACAATTTGCGCGTTCCATCTGGTGTGTCTTATATGCTAGAAAATCGCTCTGTTATGAAGCGCATCCTGCCAGAGTTATTTGAAAATCAAACAATTCTGCCCGTAGATGACTACCCGTCAAAACTTTATGACATGCTTGCATCGATTTCTCCACGCCCCTTAGATTATCCACAAGTTGTCGTGTTAACCCCCGGTATGTATAACTCCGCCTACTTTGAACATGCCTATCTCGCGCAAAACATGGGGGCTGAATTAGTCGAGGGTACGGATTTAGTGGTCGGTGATGATGACTGTGTTTACATGCGCAACATTGAAGGTTTAAAACGTGTTGATGTCATTTATCGTCGGATTGATGACCTATTTTTAGACCCAGAAGCCTTTAGCCCTGACTCTATTCTTGGTGTAAAAGGACTGTTACGTGCTTGGAAAAAAGGCAATGTCGCACTGGCAAATGCACCCGGTGCAGGGGTTGCGGATGATAAAGTGGTGTATTCCTACGTTCCAGACATTATTAAATACTACTTGGATGAAGAGGCCATTATTCCCAACGTAGAAACTTATCGTTGTATGGAAACCAAACAACTGAGTTATGTTCTAGCGAACTTAGAAAAACTAGTTGTCAAACCTGCAAATGAATCAGGTGGTTATGGAATGTTAGTAGGGCCACATTCTACCGCCAAAGAACGTAAACAATTTGCTGAATACGTTAAAAAAGACCCCCGCAACTACATTGCCCAGCCCGCCCTTAGTTTATCCACCACACCAACATTATGTGGTGATAACCAAGTTGAACCCCGTCATGTGGACTTGCGCCCTTTTATTCTTTCCAGCACTTCAACCTACGTCACAACGGGCGGATTAACACGGGTTGCCCTGCGTAAAGGTTCGCTAGTTGTCAACTCCTCCCAAGGGGGTGGCAGTAAAGATACTTGGATTGTTGATATGGAGGGTAAATAAACATGTTATCCAGAGTCGCAAATACCGTATATTGGTCAGGGCGTTATATTGAACGGGTTGAAGACACGGCTCGCCTTGTCATTGTCACCAGTAATTTATTACTCGATTTACCTAAAAATATGACCACTGGCTGGCATCCTTTATTGACCATTACAGGCAGTGAAAGCCTGTTTTATGAACAATATAAAGAAGCCAACGAGCGTAATGTCAGCAAGTTTTTAATCAGTGATACCCATAACCCTAGCTCCATTCTCAGCAGTCTTAACTCCGCGCGTGAAAATATGCGTACAACCCGCGATGTCGTACCAAACGACTTATGGGAACATCTCAATAATCTGTACTTGTCTATAAAAATGCGGGTAGAAAAAGGGGTTACAAAAAATAATCGTTTTGAAGTACTAAAAGAAGTAATTACAGGTTGTCAACTGCTAACAGGACTTTCCACAGGGACGATGAGTCGTGGCGAAGCCTACAGTTTTTTACGCACAGGCTTATATTTAGAACGTGCCGACATGACCACACGCATTTTAGATGTGCGCGCCGCCAATCTACTGCCTAAACAAGGCGATGATTCTAATCTCAACCTAACCCCTTTTCAAAATATCCAGTGGGTCAGTGTGTTAAAATCCTTAACCGCTTACCAAATGTATCGCCAACATGTCCGTTTAGGTGTAAAAGGCTCAGATGTGTTGAAATTCCTCTTACAAGATGAAGAATTTCCTCGTGCAGTGCGTTACTGCTTGCGCATGGTAGAAGGCTATCTCAACAATTTACCCAAAAATGACATGCCCTTACGCACACTCGCACGCATTCAACGTCAAATACAATCCGCTGATGTTTACACGCTTGCCCATTCAGGCTTACACGAATTTATTGATGAACTACAAATTGGTTTAGCAGGCGTTCACGACCAAATTTCAGCCACTTATTTCGGTCTTAATGCGAGCGCAACACAAAGCCAAAGCCAAACCCAAGTTGCTTAGTTCGCCTTCATAAACCTATCAGGTTTTTAATACCTGATGGGTTTTACCGCAATAATCATGGAATCATTTTTGCGTATGATTCCCCCTAATCATCTCGTTCACTTGACGACAGACTAAAACACTCACTAACATGACAAGCCTTTTTTAACCAACAGAATCTTTACAAGCTCCACAACTTTCTGGCAGTAGTCTGTAATAGCCAAGCATAAAATAATAACGCCTATCAACGATAACCTGCCTCATGACAATTCATTATTTTTTCAATGGCCTGTCTTTTAGCCTATTCCTTTTACTAAAAACGGTCGTTCATGCTGAAGTGATTTTAGACGGCTCTTTAGGACGTAACGATACCCTTACAGGCACAAATATAGAAATCTCTGCTGATATGGGGCAACAAGTAGGACACAACCTTTTTCACAGCTTTGATACATTTAATTTAAATAAAGAAGAAAGCGTACATTTCACAGGCAATGCGTCTATTGAAAACGTCATTACCCGCATCACAGGTGGCGAACGCTCCTCTATTGACGGCACAATTTACAACAATATCCCCAATGCCAATTTATTTCTCCTCAACGATAGCGGGTTTATCTTTGGTCCTAATGCAGTTTTAAATACCACGGGCGATGTCGTTATCAGCACAGCCAGTGAACTATATCTTGGGGAAAATGGCGTATTTTATAGTAGCCTACAATATGACAGCATTCTTTCTAGTGCAAACCCTAGCGCGTTTGGTTTTCTCAATACCCGCCAACCCGCAGTGATTGATTTACAAAATAGCCTATTAGATACCGCTGATGGTAAAACCCTTTACCTATCCGCACACGCCATTAACCTCAATGCTACACAACTATCTGCACCTTCTGGAACACTTATATTACAATCCGTTGCATTCAATAACCAACTCATTCCCACCGCCGATGAATTAATCGCCGCAGGCACTATCCGCTTGCTCAACAACTCTACCCTTGACGTTGGCACAGAAGGCGGGGGCAGTATTTACATTCGCAGTGAACAATTTGAATTAACAGACAGCGATATTATTGCCAACGTCTCTAAACAAGATGGCGGTGTCGTTTCGATAGAAACAAATACCTTAACCATGACCAATGCCAACATAGACAGTCGCACCTTAGACACCGCCCAAGGTGGCAACGTCAACATACAAGTTAAACAACAAGCCACACTTTCTAACAGCAATATATTCACCACCTCTCGCAGCACCAATGCACAAGCAGGCGATGCAGGCAATATCAGCCTATGGGCAGACTGTTTAGACATGAGTAACAGCACTATCAGCACCACCACCTATGGTGCGGGACAAGGCGGCGATATTACCCTAACCATTGCAAAAAACTTTAATCTCACCAGCGTAGCGGGATTACTCTCACCAACCAGCAGTATTCAAGCACGCTCGGAACAAGCCGATGGATTAGCGGGAGATGCAGGACGGGTTATTGTCAACGCCCGTAATTTAACCTTAACAGGACGCAACACACGGATTGATAACAGTACCCTAGGGACAGGACAAGGCGGCAATATTACACTCAATGTCACAGACCGACTGCAATTAGACAGTGATACTTCCATCTTGGCGGACAGTCGTGGCACAGGCAATGCGGGTTCGATAAACATCAATACCAACCAACTGAGCTTACAAAACAGCACCATTTCCAGTAAAGCCGAACAAGCAAATGGTGGCAATATTATTCTTAATGTTCGTCAAACAGTAACCATGAATACCAGCGAAATCAGCGCGACGGTGAGCGGGGGAACGGGCAATGGCGGAAATTTAGCCATCAGCAACCCACATTTATTCTATCTTACAGACAGTAAAATCATCGCAAACGCCAAAGCGGGGAATGGAGGATCAATCCTCATTATCACTGATTTACCCTTAGAATCATTAGGAAGTGAAATTACAGCCAGCTCAGAAGCGGGTACAAATGGGCGCGTACAAATTGACATCCCGACAGTCACTATCACAACATTACCAGTTACTTTTTTAGATGCCGTTGACCTTATTCAACAACGTTGTGCTGCCCGCTCAGATGACCAAGTAAGCAGTTTTGTCTTAGTTGGACGGGGTGGTTTACCCAACTCCCCTGAAGACTTACAAAGTTACTTACCCGTATTACTACAATCACCCAAGTACTGAAGAGTGAATTGCTTGTAACAATGGGTTAAGAGAAAAATGGTTTTTGCAATAAATTGATTATATCGCCTTTAAATTCCAGTAATTATCCTGATTCAGATAATTTTTAAAAACGGATAACATCGCTTAAAAATAGGGTAGTGCTAAATATTAGCCACCGTGTTGGGCATGATTTCCACAGAAGTTGTCATGACTTTGGTTATTTCTATGATAACCATTTTATAAATTACATTTACGCGAGTACGACGAAAAAGGGCTTAAATAAAAACAGGTTGAGAAGGATTTAACAAATGAAAGCTCTCATCAAGTTTAGGATTGAGCAGAACAGGATTGTTATCATATCCATGGTTGTACCTTTGGAAAGGGGGGTGGACGTTTGGTGATGTTCCATTATTCCTTCTTTTCCTTTAGGTACAACTTTTTATTTCTTCCATTCCGCTTTTATTCAACTTTTATCATTAATCCTCTGTTTTATACCAGTTATCTCGCCGTACTCGCGTTAGTAGGTCTTTTTTTGTCTGAATCAGAATTCACAGAATTTTCAGAATTAGCAGAATTAAAAAGCGTGATTTGCATTAGTTTCTTGGTTTAAGGGTTTTAAATCCTGTTAATTCTGAAAATTCTGATTCAAACAAGCTGTTGTCTTTTTTAAAAGAAACTCGCCGAACGAACTCAGATTAGTAGGTCTCTGCTCTAATCAACCCTTTTGCAATATCCCCATTAATCTTTTAATGCTTTTAAATTATGATAATCCCGTCAACTATATAACTTAAAATCAGACAAGGAATTTTCCTATGCGCTTATTTGCCTTTCTCTTACTGTTATTCAGCATTGCCAGCCATGCCGCACCACCCAGCGAGCCAATACTCCGCCCCAATCTCACCCTACACAGCGCGCCGATAATACGCATCGACATCGATGCACAAGAACGCTTTGCAGTTACGGCTTCTGATGATAAAACCGTGCGGGTGTGGCAATTACCCGCTTTAACCCTAGAGCGGGTTTTACGTCCCCCGATAGGTGAGGGCAATGAAGGGAAATTATATGCAGTGGCGATTTCCCCCGATGGGCAACAAGTGGCAACAGGGGGATGGAGTAAAGATAATGATATCTACCTCTTCAACCGCGCAACAGGCAAATTATTAACCCGCCTCACAGGGTTACCCAATGTGATTGCTCATCTGGCTTTTTCCGCTGATGGGCAATATTTAGCGGTTGCTTTAGTGGCTGGAGGCATACGGGTGTATCAACTCACCACACCCAGCCCGCAATTGATAGCCGAAGATAATGATTATGGGGCAAATAGCTACTGGGTAGAATTTGACCCTACAGGACGGTTACTGAGTAGTTGTTGGGATGGCTACCTCCGCTTATACGATACTGATTATCACTTGCGACACAAGCAAGCCATCACAGGCGGAAAAGAACCTATTAGCGCACGTTTCAGCCCTGATGGACAACGGATTGCGGTGGGGTTTAATGATTCCACCGCCGTCACTGTGGTGTCAGGACGGGATTTAAGTCTTATACATTCAGTGGATACTGCGGGGATTTATAACGGGGATTTAAATAAAACTGCATGGTCAAGCGATGGACAAACGCTGTATGCAGGGGGGCTTTATCAGTCTCAAGGGCAATACCCCTTCATCCAGTGGCAACAAGGCGGAACAGGCAAACGGCAAATCGTCTCAATAGATGTATTTGATACCCTCACGGATTTACGCAGTTTATCCGATAACCGCTTGCTGGTGGGGTCAGCAGACCCTGCTTTAGTGCTCTTAGATAAAAAAGGCAAATCCCTCGCCCGCCAAGACAACGAGCTGGCAGATTTTCGGGATATAGGAACACAATTCCGTGTCGCGCCTGATGGTTTACAAGTGGGTTTTGCTTATAAATATGGTGGCGTATCCCCCTCAGCATTTTCCCTCCGTGATTTCACCTTAAGCGAAACTGTCAGCAAGACGCTTAAAGCACCAAATACGGACAGCAAAAGCCTAAACATTGAAAACTGGTTCAATCAAACCAATCCCACCCTCAATGGTAAAGCCTTGTCTTTAAGAGAATATGAAAGGTCTCGCAGTCTTGCCATTGCACCCAATGCGCAACATTTTTTATTAGGGACAAGTTGGTACTTGCGGTATTTTGACGCACAAGGCGAGCAAATTTGGGCAAAATCTGCCCCCAGCATAACATGGGGCGTTAACATAACCGACAATGGTTTAGCGGTTGCGGCGTTTGCTGATGGAACAATACGCTGGTATCGTCTCAGCGATGGTAAGGAATTACTGGCTTTTTTTCCTCATGCAGATAAAAAACGCTGGGTTGTTTGGACACCACAAGGCTATTATGCCGCTTCCGCAGGCGGAGAAAGTTTAGTCGGTTGGCATGTAAATAAAGGCGCAGACCAAGAAGCTGATTTTTTTGAGATGGGACAGTTTAGAGAGAAGTATTATCGACCTGAACTCATTACAACGTTATCCAAAACCTTAGATATTGAAAAAGCCTTAGCCCAAACCCCTGAAAAACAGAAACCTATTGAAAAAACACTGGAGCAAAGCCTTCCACCTGTTGTCGAGTTACTCTACCCCAATACTGGCGATAGTTTTCGTGAAACAGACTTAGAAATTCATTACCGTATTCGTTCAACAACAGCCGATACACCGACAGCTGTTATTGCTTATATAGATGGCATCAAAACAGATACCAGTCTCGCTAATGAGCTTAATAGTGAACATCAACAAACTATAAAATTACCACCTCACGACGTGACTTTATCTCTTTTAGCAAGTAATAAAAATGGTAAATCTCTGCCTGCATCAGTCTCCTTAAAATGGTCAGGAGAAACAAGACAAGATTTATTAAAACCAGATTTATATGTGCTAGTTGTAGGGGTTAATCAATACCAAGATACAAATCTCACCTCATTAAGATTTGCAGATAATGATGCTAACGCATTTGCACAAGCAATACAGGCACAAGAAGGAAAGTTATATAAAAAGGTCAATGTTAAGTTACTAATAAATCCATTACGGGATGAGATTACACAGGGTTTAACATGGATTGAAACCCAAACGACCTCGCGCGATACAGCAATCATATTCTTGTCAGGACATGGGATTAAAGATACAAACGGACGTTATTACTTCCTTCCTCAAAATGCACAACTAACGGATTTAAAAACAACAGGTATCACAAGAAATGATATCCGCGACACACTGTCCACAACAGCAGGTAAACGTATTTTATTCTTAGATTCTTGTCATGCAGGACAGGTCATGAGTAATAAGGGAATAAAGGCTGGAGATGTTAATCAGTTAAGTAATGAACTTGCTGATGCAGAAAATGGTATCGTCGTTTTTACCGCATCTACAGGCAGACAAACTTCTGTAGAAATTGAAGAGTTAGGACATGGTGTTTTTACAAAAGCGATATTAGACGGTTTGCAAGGACTAGCTGATTATGATGGCGACAGAAAAATATCCCTCAGTGAACTAGATATGTATATTACACAACGGGTTAAAAAACTGAGTGACGGAACACAAACGCCTATTATGGTAAAACCTGAAGCAGTACCAAACTTTTTTATTGCTCAACCTTAAAGGATTAAACCTAAGCTCGGTAATACCTTATAAATAAAGTAAAAACCTGCTGGATTTTTAAAATCTAGCAGGTTTTTTTGTCTAAATCCTAATTTAAACTAACGCGAGTACGACGAAAAAGGGCTTAAATAAAAAGAGGTTGAGAAGGGTTTAGCAAAGGGAAGCTCTCATCAAGTTTAGGATTGATACGAAACATCAAAGAAGGCTTATGGAGCTTCCAAGTATAGGCAATAAGCCCCGCAACGACATTAACCATAAACCCCAAAACACTGCGATGTTGGGTATGTTCAATCTGAGTGAATGATTTAAGCTGACCGATGACGGTTTCTATCAAGGAACGTTTTTTTAGCATTATCGTATCAAATTCACTGAGCGGCTCTTTCTTCATGTTTTTGCGGACACCTGTGATTAATTCAATGCCTTGCGTTTTCAAAGTAGCCTTTAATGCCTTAGAAATATAGCCCTTGTCGCCATATAACTTACCTTGAATAAATTGCGTCATCGCCCTTAAGCCCTTGCGGTCATCAAAATTCGCGGCGGTGAGAAAAAATAGATTAATTCCCCTTTATCATCAATGACTAAATGCAATTTAAACCCAAAATACCAGCCAATGGAGTTCTTCCCCCGTTGTGCGAGGTTTGCAAAGGTTTTATGTTGTGAAATTCGCCGATTGTGGCAAACTTTCAAGGGTGTAGAGTCAATGAAGGCAATCCCGCGAGCGTTTACCCGCCGACTGTGCAAGTAAGCACTGAGCGTGACTGGGCTAACTCAACAAATCGTTGATAACTGACCCGTTTCGGAAACGCTCCCCCGAGAACATGCGGAACATAGTGGGTATAAAATCCTTTGAAATGACGTTGATTAGATTGATGAAACAACACGAGTAAGGTCATCACTTCCGACGCTGACATTGTCCCATCTCGCTGACTTTTCTTGGGGTTTCCTTCTTCTAACAACTGTTGTTCCCATAACGGCATAAACCATTTACAAAAGTCGTCGATTGAGCAGAACAGGATTGTTATCATATACATGGTTGTACCTTTGGAAAGGGGTGGTAGGCGTTTGGTGATGTTCCATTATTCCTACTTTTCCTTTAGGTACAACTTTTTATTTCTTCCATTCCGCTTTTATTCAACTTTTATCATTAATCCTCTGTTTTATACCAGTTATCTCGCCGTACTCGCGTTAGCACTACCAAAAATAGGTTAAGAAAAAAATGACACCTAATCCCTGTCTATAAATCAGTTTAAAAAAATATATTGTATTTAAGTTTTTGATAAAATAGTTTTTATTGCTGATAGTTTATCAATCCTGTACACTGCACTGCAATAAAACCGACTAATTTACTAACCTATTAAAATAACGTTGTCATGTTCAACATGAAAATTAAAAAGAAACTGATTTTAACGTTTATTGTTTTAAAGGTCGTTCCTTTAATTATCATTGCGTTTATTGCAACCTACTCCACGTATCAACTGGGTGAGACATTTAAACAAAATGGACAAGCCTTATTAACTAAAACAGAATCCATTATTAAAGAAACGGCCAATATTGCCGTTGAAGATAGCATTATCGCTTTAGACCATAAATCACAAGTCGCACTTGAACAAATGACGGTTAAAATAGCCCAAGAAGTTGCACAATTTCTTTATGAACGCGACAATGACTTATTAACCCTCGCAAGCCTACCCCTTAATCAAACTGTCCTAGAACAATTTCAACAGCTTAATACCCGCAATATCACCACGCATGAATCCTACCATTTTGATACAACGACTAAAAAATGGGTAAGTGACGCACCTGTTGAAACCAGTGTTAGCCCCCCCACCACCATTTTAGACGAAAATAAACGCGAATTTAGCAAAAAAACTATTCCACCCTATAAAAAACAACGAATTCCATTGTATAAAGAAATTACTTTCTATGATTTACAAGGGCAAGAACAGTACAAAGTTTCTACCATAGACAAGACATTAAAAAATATTGCCCATTCTGAACAAACCTACTGTAAAGCAGAAACCTATTTCAACGACGCACAAGCCTTAAAACAGGGTGAAATTTACGTATCTGATGTTATTGGTGAATACCGTCCGTCACCCGTTATCGGTACATTCAGCCCAGAAGCGGCACAAAAAGCGGGTATTCCGTTTGAACCTGAAAAATTTGCTTATGCAGGAATAGAAAACCCTGTTGGTAAACCTTTTGAAGGCATTATTCGCTTTGTTACCCCTGTTTATCATGCAACTGAAAAAATAGGCTATATAACCTTAGCCTTAGACCATCGTCATTTAAGTGAATTTACCGATTACATCATGCCAGATGAGCATTTTATGCGTAATATTTCAGATGCGAGTACTGGTAACTATGCGTTTATGTGGGACTATTTAGGGCGGTGTATCTCTCATGCACGTGATTATTTTATTGTCGGCTTTAACCCGCAAACAGGCAAACGTGTACCACCATGGATAACGCAAGAAACAATGCTGGAGTGGCAACACTCAGGAATTACCTCGCTTGATGATTTTTTAGCCCACTATCCCACGTTTAATAATCAGCATACGCACAATGAACTGAGCATTGAACAACGACAACGGGGGGAAGTTGCCTTAGATTGTCGCTACTTGAATAAAGCACCACAATGTCATGGCTGGTTTCAAAGTATTAACGAAGGCGGATATGGGTCTTTTGTGATTTTTTGGGCGGGTGTTTGGAAATTAACCACAGCAGCAGCAATTCCTTATTTTACAGGACAATATGGTAAAACAAAGCGCGGCTTTGGTCTTGTGTCGTTTGGAGCTAATTGGGATGAGTTTCATGATGCAACATATCAAACGAAACACAGCATTGATACCATGTTAGCGCAACAGAATCAGACCATGCACGAATTTATCGAAACACGCGAAGAACAAGCGTTAGCACAAGTGCATCGAACCGCTATTGAGGTTGGGCTAATTGCCGTAATTTTGTTAGGAATGGTCATTATTGTTGCGGTGTTGATTGCAAATAATTTCACTCGCAAAATCTACGCGCTTATTGGTGGGACACAAGCCTTTACTAACAACCATTTAGGCTATCGAATTTATATTGAAGAAGATGATGAATTTGGGCAGTTAGCCTTTGCCTTTAATAATATGTCGGAACAAATACAAGACTTAGTGCTTGAACTAGAAACAAAAATTGAAGAGCGTACTATTGCACTAACCGCTGCAAATGCAGAAATCACTACCTTAAATAAACAATTACAAAGTGAAAATACACGTATGGGTGCAGAACTTGCCGTTACACAAAAATTGCAAGCGATGCTCACGCCAAAACTACTTGAATTAGCACAGATTCCTGATTTAGACGTTGCAGGATTTATGGAACCTTGTCAAGAAGTTGGCGGGGATTACTACGATGTGTTGCTCCATAAAGAGGGTTTAAAAATTGGGGTGGGTGATGTAACGGGGCATGGTTTAGAAAGCGGTGTCGTCATGTTAATGTTACAAACCGCCATCCGAACATTAGTGGAACATCAAGAATTAGACCCCATCAAATTTTTAAATACCATTAATCGCACGATTTATCATAATGTAAAACGCATGGGGTCAGAACAAATGTCGACCCTCTTATTAGCGGATTATAAACAAGGGGTTTTAACTATTTCTGGGCAACATGAAGAAGTAATTATTGTTCGTGCGGATGGTACGTTAGAAACAATAGATACATTAGATTTAGGCTTTCCCATTGGATTAGAAGAGAATATTGAATCTTTTGTAGAAAAACATCCTGTTACATTATTTAAAGATGATATTGTTGTTTTTTATACGGATGGTGTTACAGAAGCAGAAAATGTTGCAGGCGAACTTTACGGTACGGCTCGCTTAGCAATGTTAATCAAAAACATTAGACAATTAAACGCGACAGAAATCTGTCAACAGATTGTTGCTGATGTAAAACAACACATAGCAACACATCGTGTATTTGACGATATTACGCTACTCGTTATGAAGCATAAATAACTATATTTAATAAGATATTCATGGTGCAATCAATAAATACCATCCCTAGAAATTGCATGAATACCCTATAATTGTACGGAAAACCATGATGTACATTCCAAGAAATGGCTATGCCAGATTGAATATATTATTTATTACATAAACCTTAGCCCCTAAACCTCTGTTTTAACACTGGGATTTAGGGGCTAAGGTTTGATTAATAAATGATATGCCTAAGCACTTAAACAACAGGATACTTATGTTTAACAGTATAGGACTTATCGCCAAACGGGGTGATACGCGAGTTAAAGATACACTTGAAAGATTAATAAGTTATCTCACCGCTCGTTCATTAGAAATCGTTATCGACGCACCTAGCGCGCGTTTATTATCCAGTGGTGACTTTAGCATTGCCGCCAATACAGAAGCACTAGGAATTCGTTGTGATTTGATTATTGTCATCGGTGGTGATGGCACACTACTACAAGCGGCGCGATTACTAGCCAAACATGATGTGTCTATTCTTGGGATTAATTTAGGCCGTTTAGGCTTTCTTACAGATATATCACCCGACCAGATGGAACACTATTTGGATGAAATTCTAGGCGGTGCGTTTTTAGAAGAAGATCGCTTCTTAATTTATGCAGAAGTTTATCGAGAAGGACGCTGTCTGTCACACTCTAATGCACTGAATGACATGGTTATTCACCGCTGGAATATGACCCACATGCTGACCTTTGAAACCACCATCAATGGGCATTTTATGAGTCGACAACGCTCTGACGGCCTAGTCGTTTCCACCCCAACAGGCTCAACGGCTTATGCACTATCGGGCGGAGGACCTATTGTTCATCCTTCTTTAAACGCACTACTACTCGTGTCTATTTGCCCGCATACCCTGAGCAATCGCCCCCTAGTAATTGATGGCGATAGTTGTATCGCGATTACCATTGCAGACAATCAAACAGGACAAGCCCAACTTTCTTGCGACGGCGTATTATGTCAACAAGTTATTCCTGGTGATTTAATTGTCATTGAAAAACGCCAATCAATCCGCCTGATTCACCCACAAGGGCATGACCACTATTCAACATTACGTGAGAAACTGGATTGGGGAAAAGCCGTATAGTACTCATCGCCTTTACTAAAGATAGGAACTATCAACATTGTGTAAGTTCTAATCACCACAGGTAATACTATGAATCATCTGCAACAACTCTATGGACACTCGCTAGCCTTACTCACAGACTTATACCAATTAACCATGGCGTATGGCTATTGGAAAACGGGGCGACAAGACCAAGAAGTTGTTTTTAGCCTATTCTTTCGTAAACCACCCTATCAAGGGGGCTACACCGTTAGTGCAGGCTTAAACAACGCGCTAGAATTGATTGAACAACTACACTTTACCGCAGATGATATTACCTACCTTGCAAGCATTACAGGTAATGACGGCAAACCCCTATTTGAAAAAGATTTTTTAGACTACTTACACCAACTACGTTTTACCTGCAACATTGATGCAATTCCTGAAGGGACACTCGTTTTTCCCCATCAACCCCTATTGCGCGTACAAGGTTCACTGATTCAATGCCAACTGCTAGAAACAGCACTACTAACCATTGTCAACTATCAAACACTGATTGCAACCAAAGCCGCGCGGGTCTGCCAAGCAGCAGCAGGCGATATAGTGCTAGAATTCGGTTTACGTCGCGCACAAGGCATTGACGGCGGTATCAGTGCCAGCCGTGCTGCCTATATTGGCGGATGTGTTGGCACATCCAACGTATTAGCAGGAAAACTCTACAATATTCCCGTTAAAGGCACACATGCCCACAGTTGGGTAATGGTATTTCCTGAAGAACTAGAAGCCTTTCAAACCTACGCCGATGTGTTACCTAACAACTGCATTTTTCTCGTCGACACCTACGACACCCTACAAGGAGTACAAAATGCCATCCAAATTGGCATAAAATTACGCCAACAAGGACATGAAATGGCAGGTATTCGCCTTGATTCAGGTGATTTACTCAGCCTAAGCCAACATGCCCGCCGTTTACTTGACCAAGCAGGCTTTCCCGATGCACTCATTGTGGCAAGCAACGACCTAGACGAATACACCATTCAAGACCTAAAAAATCGCGGCGCGGCAATCAACGCATGGGGAGTTGGTACAAAACTAGTGACCAGCTACGACGAACCCGCACTCGGTGGCGTTTACAAACTCACCGCCATCAAAACCCCGCAAGGAATCTGGGATTATCGAATTAAAGTTTCCGAACAAACGATAAAAACCACCAATCCCGCCATTCTACAAGTACGACGGTTTTACAATGACCAAGGTTTTTTTCTAGGCGATATGCTGTACGATATCCTACAACCACCCACCCAAACCCCCGTTCTTGTCAACATCAATGATACCCAAAAATTACTAAAAATCAGTCCAGAAGTCGCTTATGAAGACCTACTCGTACCCGTCATGCGTCACGGGAAAGCAACCATAACGGATAACACCCTTGAGCAAATTCGCCAACATTTACAACAACAATTGCAACGCTATCCTGAAAACTTTAAACGCCTAAACAACCCAGACAGCTACCCCGTCAGCCTAGAAGGGGGCGTATTTCTACTCAAGGAACATTTGATTAACCAAATCAAACAATCCAAAACCCGTTATCAAATGTAATTTTGCCAGTAGATACTAAGCAACACTTTTTTCTAACCTAACCAAAAAATAGACCTTCATGCAACTTGTGATTTGTGCCATCGCGCCACATAAACCCCAGATTGTTAAGCAACTCACTCGAGCCCTTGTCGACAGTGGTGGCGGTATTGAAGAAGTACGCCTATCTGCACTTGGCGATAAAATCAGCCTACTACTCTCTATTTCAGGCACATGGAATGCCATTGCAAAAATAGAAAACCAACTCCCTCGCCTACAAGAACAACTTGGATTTACTTTTCTAGTTCAACGCTCAGAAACACTTCCAAAATCAACCAACCACCTCCCCTACATGATTGAAGTTATTTCAATTTATAACCCAGAAATTTTGCCCAATATAGTGCGCTTCTTTTCTGATGCAGAGGTGAGTATTGAAGACATCAACAGCCACACCTACACCATCGCCCAACTAGATACACTCATGTTATCTCTCACACTACGTATTCACGTACCGAATACAATTATTATCAGTAATCTACGCGGTGATTTTTTTGATTTAGCGGATGAAATGAACCTAGACGCTGTAATGGAACCTATTAAATAACATAAGGAAATACCATGCCACTCGTGATTGGAGAGAGCCTACCCCCTGTAAGCCTACCTGCGACAGGTGATAAAACTATTCATTTACCCGACTGTCGCGGACAAGTGCTGGTTTTATATTTTTATCCCCGTGATGACACACCCGGTTGCACACAAGAAGGGCAAGATTTCCGCGACCATTTTGCCGCGTTTCAAGCCAAAAACGCATTAATTTTGGGTGTTTCCCGCGACAGTGTTAAAAAACACGAGAAATTCAAATCAAAGTACGAATTCCCATTTGATTTACTGGCGGATGAAGAAGAAACTTTATGTAATGTCTTTGATATTGTAAAACCCAAAAACATGTATGGAAAACAAGTGCGTGGTATTGAGCGTAGCACCTTTATCTTTGATAAAGAAGGTATTTTACGTTACGAATGGCGCAAAGTAAAAGTACCCGACCATGTACAAACCGTACTAGCCGCTTTAGATAAACTCGCTTAAAAAAAACCTACTAGGTTTTCAAAGCCTAGTAGGTTCATCTCCTACTACATTCTCCACAACCCCTAATCCACACAACGCGCGATTCAAACCCAAGAAACCGCCTAGCCAATTCTGCTAAAATACCCTATTTACACGCTAAACCAAGAGGCGACCATGTTTTATACGGGTGATTCCGCGCTTTCTCCTTTCCGCTGCGAAAAATTACGGCATACCGCACGTGCTTTTCTCCCCACGTTACAAACCATTCAAGCAAATTACCTGTACTTGCTCGACTGCTCTCGTTCCTTAACCAACGATGAAACCCAGCATTTACAACAACTGTTACACGGACAACCTAAAACACGGCCCATATTGCCAACAGGTCAACAACTTATTGTTATTCCTCGTTTAGGCACTATTTCACCTTGGTCTAGTAAAGCCACTGAAATCATGGCTATTTGTGGTTTATCGTGTATTAAACGCATTGAGCGCGGGTTAGTTTGGACAGTCAACGCAAGCGATGCGCTAACGCATGAACAGCTTGAACAACTCATGCCTTTACTACATGACCGCATGACAGAAACCGTTATATTTACACTGAATGAGGCAGAACAACTGTTTAAAACTGCTGAACCGCGTCATTTGCGCGTCATTCCCCTACTAACCGAAGGGCGGAGCGCGTTAGCGACAGCAAATAAAACGCAAGGTTTAGCCCTGTCCGAAGACGAAATAGATTATTTATACACCAGTTTTAATAGTTTAAAGCGCAATCCTACCGATGTTGAATTGATGATGTTCGCACAAGCGAATTCAGAACACTGTCGCCACAAAATTTTTAATGCTGACTGGGTTATCGACGGACAAACTCAAACCCAGACACTATTCAAGATGATACGCTACACACATCAACAACATCCCGGAAAAGTATTATCCGCATACAGTGATAACGCTGCGGTGTTAGCAGGGTTTACGATACCGCGTTTTTTTAGCAATGCACAAACACATGAGTATGGCTATACAACTGAAGAAACAGGGATTTTAATGAAGGTGGAAACCCATAACCACCCAACAGCAATCTCTCCTTTTCCCGGTGCTGCGACAGGGTCGGGCGGAGAAATTCGTGATGAAGGCGCAACAGGGCGTGGTTCAAAACCAAAAGCAGGACTTACAGGTTTTTCTGTTTCACACCTACATATTCCCGATGCGCCACAAATTTACGAAACCGAATACGGCACACCGCAACGACTCGCTACCGCGTTGCAAATCATGCTAGAAGCCCCATTAGGGGCGAGTGCGTTTAATAACGAATTCGGCAGACCTGCTATTTGCGGCTATTTCCGCAGTTTTGAACAAACCGTCAACGGTAAACGACGCGGTTATCACAAACCAATTATGATAGCGGGTGGAGTGGGTAGTATTCGTGCGGAACACGTGCAAAAACATGAAATTCCTGCGGATAGCTTACTGATTGCGCTCGGCGGTGCTGCCATGCTCATCGGTTTAGGCGGGGGCGCGGCTTCTTCCGTGTCGTCAGGACACAGCAGCGCGGATTTAGATTTTGCCTCCGTACAACGGGGTAATCCTGAAATGCAACGCCGCTGTCAAGAAGTGATTGATGCCTGTTGGAGTTTAGGCGCGCAAAATCCCATTATTTCCATTCACGATGTTGGCGCGGGTGGTCTCTCAAATGCCTTTCCTGAGCTAGTCAATGACAGCGAAAAAGGGGCAATTTTTGATTTAAATGCCATACCTACTGCCGACCCGTCATTATCACCCATGGAATTATGGAGTAATGAAGCACAAGAACGCTATGTGTTAGCCATCGCCCCCGAACAACTAGCCCTATTTACACAGTTTTGCGAGCGGGAACGTTGTCCTTTTGCCGTATTAGGCAAGGCAACGACACAACGACAATTACAATTGTTAAAAGCGCAAGAAGCCATTATCGACATGCCTTTATCCGTTTTACTGGGTAAACCGCCAAAAATGCGTCGGGATGTCCAGCGTGTGCAACCTGTGGGTAGCCCTTTTAAAATTGATGACCCTTATTTTACCTTAGAAACAGCCGCATTGCGGGTGCTACGTCATCCTACCGTAGCCAATAAAAACTTTTTAATTACCATTGGTGACCGCTCGGTTGGCGGATTGGTCACCCGTGACCAAATGGTTGGCGCGTGGCAAGTCCCTGTTGCTGACTGCGCAGTGACTGCCAGCAGTTTTCAAGGGATTACAGGCGAAGCGATGGCAATGGGCGAGCGCACACCATTAGCGGTATTAGACGCGCCCGCATCAGGACGCATGGCCGTGGGCGAAGCTATCACCAATCTTGCCGCTGCTGCAATTGCCGATTTTAGCGATATTGTCTTATCCGCCAACTGGATGGCTGCTTGTGGACAAGCGGGGGAAGATGCCGCATTGTTCGACACAGTACAATCCGTTGCCTTAGATTTATGTCCCGCTTTAGGGCTAGCAATCCCTGTAGGCAAAGATTCATTGTCTATGCACACCGTGTGGGATGACAAAGCAGTTACCGCTCCCTTGTCCCTTATCGTTTCTGCATTTGCCCGCGTGAATAATATTCACAAAACCCTCACGCCTGTTTTACGTGCTGAAAATAGTTTTTTGCTATACATAGACTTAGGTCAAGGAAAAAACCGTTTAGGCGGTTCTATCTTAACTCAAGTTTACCAACAACTTGGCGATGTCGTGCCAACGCTAGATAACCCCAAAGATTTAAAAGATTTTTTCTATGCTATTCAAATATTAAACCAACAAAATAAATTACTGGCTTATCACGACCGCTCTGATGGTGGCCTGCTAACAACCTTGTGCGAAATGATGTTTGCTAGCCATAAAGGGATTGATATTCAACTAGATGGATTAAGTCCTGATGTTTTAGCCGTTTTATTTAGCGAGGAATTAGGCGCGGTAATAGAAGTTGCACAAAACTATATTGACGAAGTACAACACTGGTTTGCTCAATATACGCAATTGCCTGTACACATTATAGGCACAGTCAACCACAGCGATTGTTTAAATATTTATCAACAAGATACATTGCTGTTAAGCCTGCCTCGCACCACGTTACAACACGCATGGAACGAAACCACGTATCAATTGCAAAAACGCCGTGATAATCCTGACTGTGTCGAGGAAGAATTTGCAGAAAATCCACAAGATTCAGGTTTATTCTTAACGACAACCTTTACATTACAAGCACCTGCAATTTTATCACAACGTCCACGTATAGCGATTTTACGCGAGCAAGGCGTAAATGGTCAGCTAGAAATGGCGGCAGCCTTTGATAAAGCAGGTTTTACCAGTGTTGACGTACACTTAAGCGATATTCTGGCAGGGCGGATGCGGTTGAAAGATTTTCAAGGTTTTGCCGCATGTGGTGGATTTTCTTATGGGGACGTGTTGGGTGCAGGCGGTGGTTGGGCAAAATCGATACTTTTCAATTCACAGGCTTATGATGAGTTTTCTGCTTTTTTCCAACGCACGGATAGCTTCGCGCTAGGGATTTGTAACGGTTGCCAAATGATGGCGCAGTTGCGCGGTATGATAGACGGTGCAGAACACTGGGCGCAGTTTGTGCGGAATAAATCGGAACAATTTGAAGCCCGTTTTGTCATGACGGAAGTGTTAGATTCGCCGTCTTTATTTTTGCAAGGCATGGCGGGGTCTTACATTCCTGTTGTTGTCTCTCATGGTGAAGGACGCGCCCAATTTGATGAACCTGCACATGTCAACCGTGCCTTACGCGATGGTTTGATTGCCTTACGTTACGTGGACAATCGTGGACAAGTCAGTGAACATTACCCTGCTAATCCTAACGGCTCGCCTCAAGGAATCACAGGGTTAACGACACCTGATGGACGTTTCACCATTATGATGCCGCATCCTGAACGGGTCTTTTTAACCAGTCGTTGGTCATGGAAGCCCGACAACTGGCAAACTGAAGAAAGCCCATGGATGCAGATGTTTTATAATGCAAGACGGTGGGTAGGATAAGGAAATATTTAATATTGTCTGTGTGTTAGAAATCTAGTTTACAGTGTGCGTTATGGTGCGGAAAAATGCACCTGACGCATTTTGTGTTTATACGGTGTATGGATACTAGCTCATCAAACCGACGACAAGGCGTAAATAGTAACGGATAAAAAACTAGCATAATGTCAGTAGTACCGTAAAAAAGTAGTGATAGTAACGCATAATATTCCTCTTAGTCCTTGATTGTTGAGGGTAGTCATAACGCGCATAACATTTTTATTTTTATAGCTATAATAGTAACGCATTATTTTTTAATGTAAAGATTTTTACAATTGTTTTTATTAATGTTTCTCTCACTACCACCGTCTTGGTGAGAATAAAAGCAATTTTTGCAAGCCGTCTATTGTGTAAGCGCAATACATTTACATCTACCATCTATAGGTGTTTTAAATTATGGAAAAAATATATTTCATATTACATAGTTAGTTTTAAAATTAAATTAACCTTAAATATTTAATCCTTGTATTGTTAAAGGGTTGTTGTGTGGGTCTTAAACACTATATAGTATTGAAATAATACACCTTCTTTTTTCCTTCATGCGAGAAACCGTTATATGGATAAACGCATTTTTCATCTATTCCTCCTTTATTGTCTCAGTATTTATTGCACGGTTGTCAGTGCGGTAGTGCCTTTAAATCCTGATGCTGTTCCTAAACCGTTACAATCTTGGGTTAATTGGGTATTGCATGATAATCCTGAAAAAACATGCCCTTATTTTTATAATACAGAAGAAAAGTTGTGTCGTTGGTCGACTCAATTGGTTATTAGTGTTGAAGGACAAACGGCTCGTTTTAAACAATCGTGGCAAGCCTTTGCTGCGGGGGATGTAGCATTACCGGGTGATGCAACTTTATGGGCGCAAGCGGTACAGCTAAATGGGCAACCCGCTACGGTAATGGATATAAATGGCGTACCAATGATTTACTTGCCCGCTGGGGAATCAACCATCACGGGTATGTTGCAATGGCAACGAATGCCCGAGTCGATACCTGTTCCTGCTAACACAGGCTTAGTTAGTTTATTTATTGAAGGTAAACAGGTCGCTATTCCTGAATTAGATGGTGAAGGGCATTTGTGGTTGCGTCAGGGAACGCATACGGACGAAGTTGTTGAAGAAAATCGCTTAGATATTCGTGTGTATCGGCATATTATTGATGATATTCCTTTGCAGATGATAACCCAGATAGAAATTGATGTGGCGGGACAAACACGAGAGGCTTTGTTAGGTAATTTATTGTTAGCTGGGCAGATGCCTATGTCATTGACCAGTCCGTTGCCTGCCCG
The DNA here is from genome assembly GCF_001305575.3 of Beggiatoa leptomitoformis. NCBI lineage: Bacteria > Pseudomonadati > Pseudomonadota > Gammaproteobacteria > Thiotrichales > Thiotrichaceae > Beggiatoa > Beggiatoa leptomitoformis. Next base: position 2,797,913 of record NZ_CP012373.2, on the reverse strand, counting down.
TTTAGAAACCGATGGACGGTTACGTTTACAGGTTCGCCCGGGGTCTTATACGGTGATTTTGCAAACGCGACAGATGGGAGATGTGAAGTCGTTGACTTTGCCCGTTATTGATGGCTTACCTGAAGAAGAAATTTGGGTATTTGAAGCACGTAATGCGTTGCGTTTAGTTGATATTACTGACGTAACCGCGATTGACCCGCAACAAACGACATTACCGAGCGAATGGCGACAATTTCCTGCTTATCATGTTAAGGCAGGTGATACGTTGCAGTTAGTTGAAAAGCGACGCGGTGACCCTGAATCTGCACCTGCACAGTTGTCGTTACAACGGCAGTTTTGGCTAGATTTTGATGGTCGCGGATACAGTGTGCAAGACCATATTGGTGGCACAATGACGCGCGGTTGGCGGTTGGAAATGTTGGATTCTGCACCACAAACCGATAAGGCTCAACAAGCGCAGTTAGGACGTTTAAGTGTTAATGGACAAGACCAATTTATTACGCGGTTAAGTGCGGATGCAAATACTGGGGTAGAAATACGACAGGGACAAATTAATGTTGTTGCCGATAGTCGTTTAGAAAATGCAGTGGATACATTGCCCGCTGTTGGATGGGTAACAGGGGATAAAACGGCTAATAATCCTAGTTTTCAAGAAGTCAGTGCTATTTTGCATTTACCACCGGGATGGAGTGTATTTCATGTAGAGGGTGTTGATAAGGTGCAGACTACATGGTTACAACAGTGGACTTTATTAGATTTGTTTGTTGTGTTGGTGTTGTCTTTGGCGGTGGGTAAATTGTGGCGGTGGTATTGGGGAGTAATGATGTTATTTACGCTTGTTTTAACATGGCAACAGGCGGATGCACCGCTGTTTGTTTGGTTAAGTATTCTTGTTAGTATGGCATTATTGAAGGTATTGCCGACTTTGAATTTATTCACTAAAACCATTCAGTTGTACCGTAATTTAAGTTTATTAACTTTATTGATTATTGCAATTCCCTTTATGGTGCAAGAAGCACGACAAGCCATTTTTCCGCAGTTGGAATATCAATGGAATACGTTGGGAACGACTTCACCAAGCAGTAGTTATTATCCTCAAACGAGCAATGCTATTGAGGTACAACAACAGCCTATGGCAGAAGAAGCCGCGCCAAGTACTGAAAATGATTACCTCCAATCACAGCAACAGATGCGCAATGTTCGGGATTACCCGCTGAAATCCAAAGCGTCAACTAAAAAACAACTTGCCCAAATAGACCCAAATGCGCAAGTACAAACGGGGCAGGGCTTGCCTGCGTGGCAATGGCAACAAATTATGCTCACTTGGTCAGGCCCTGTGGCGGCAAATCAGACTATTCATTTACAACTTATTTCACCATCATTAAATTTTGCTCTTGGTTTTGCACGGGTTTTTTTGTTAAGTATCATGCTTAGCTTTTTCTTATGGGCGGCATGGCAAGCTAACGCACGGCGATTATTTAGCACTTTGCCAAGTACGGCGACAGTGAGTAGTTTTATTGCATTGTTGTTTTTAGCGGGATTATTGAGCAGTGTCTCTAATACGGTTTACGCAACCGAAGAACCTGCACCCGACACAGCGAGCAAAACGGCTGAACTTGTTTATCCACCACAATATTTGCTTGAGCAGTTGCAAACCCGTTTACTTGCGCCACCTGTTTGTTTACCTAATTGTGCAAGTAGTCCCCGTATGTTGGTTGAAATTGAACAGAATATTTTGTCGATACGGGTAGAAATTCATGCTCAAACGGCGGTTATCGTACCACTGCCCGGTACTACGCAAGAATGGTTACCGCAACAAGTCTGGGTGGATGAAAAACCTGCAATGGTTGTACAACGTGATGAAAATGGACAGTTATGGCTGTTCTTAAGTGCAGGAATTCATCAGATACAATTGCAGGGAATATTACCCAATCGACAAGCAGTACAACTTCCGCTCCCGCTAAAACCCCATTTTGTTTCGGTTGCGATACAGGGATGGCGTGTAGATGGTGTGCATGAAAATGGTTTGGCCGATGACCGTTTGCAATTTACCCGTGAGGCTCAAGCAACGGATGAAAGTGGCAGTACACGTCCTTTAGAAATGGGAAATTTACCGCCGTTTGTGCAAATTGAACGAACACTATTGTTGGGCTTGGATTGGCAAGTAGAAACGAAAGTAACTCGTTTAACGCCAACAGGGTCGGCAATTGTGTTAGAAGTTCCCTTGTTAGCGGGTGAATCGGTCACGAGTGAGGCAATTCGCGTTAATGCAGGTAAGGCATTAATTAATCTTGCACCAGACCAAACCGATATTACTTGGCTGTCAGTTTTTGATAAAAGCGAGAGTATTCAGCTAATTGCTAATAGTAGTTTACATTATAGCGAGGTGTGGCGACTCAACGCCAGTGCCATTTGGCATGTGGAAACAACAGGTATTCCTACGATTTATCAGCAAAGTAGCGGGCAGTGGCTACCTGAATGGCGACCTTATCCATTGGAAACCGTTACGCTTGCGATTACCCGTCCAAGTGGGGTGGGTGGGCAGGTGATGACGATAGACCGTAGCGTATTATTGGTAAAACCGGGACAACGGGCAACGGATACGACATTAACTTTTACGTTGCGTAGCAGTCGTGGTGGGCAACATACTATTACATTGCCTGAAAACGCACAGTTACAATCGGTTACGATTAATGGAATATCTCAACCCATTCGTCAGGAAGGGCAACAGGTCATTTTGCCAATTATTCCCGGTACACAAAGTGTTGAACTGCATTTATTGGAAAATACAGGGATTTTTGATAGTTATCAAACGGTACCGTTGGACATAGGCATTAGCAGTGTTAATCATCAAATTCAATTAATTATGCCTGAAAAACGCTGGATTTTATTGGTGGGTGGAGAGGCGATTGGTGCGGCGGTATTGATTTGGGGATTATTATTTGTCTTTATTTTATTATCCATAGGCTTAGGGCGAACAAATTTAACACCTGTAAAAACCTATCAGTGGATATTGTTAAGCCTTGTGTTAAGTCAAATTCCTGTGGAGATGGCACTGTGTGTGATTGGTTGGTTATTTGCGTTGGGTTGGCGTGCAACAATTAGCGTGGATACTTATCGTCCTTGGCAATTTGCACTGATTCAGATTGGCTTGGTTTTATTGAGTATTGCGGCTTTTAGTTCTTTATTGTTTGCGATTCAAAAAGGGTTATTAGGTGACCCTGATATGCACATTATGGGTAATGGTTCTTACGGACATCATTTAAATTGGTATCAAGACCAAGTCAATGCCTTATTACCCAGTGTTTGGGTTTGGTCGCTTCCCATGTGGATTTATCAGGTTTTGATGTTAATGTGGGCATTATGGTTGGCTGCTGTCCTTTTAAACTGGTTACGTTGGGCTTGGATGTGCTTTAGCCACGAAGGTTTGTGGCGTAAGGTATGGCAACGTAAAACATCTGTGCAAAAAACGTAGTCAGGTCTTTACTTCATTCCTCTCCTCTGAATCGGGATTTACGCCCGATTCAGTCAATAATACATGTCATACTGTTGAAATACATGACTGTCATGATACTCGCCCGATAAGACTGTTAAGGTTTCTCGCCAAAAAGGGTCAGTGCTGTGACACCGCCAATTAAACATTATCGTACAATTTGGTTATCAGATATTCATCTGGGAACACGCGGGTGTAAGGCTGATTTTCTCTTAGATTTCTTAAAGAATCATGAATCTGAATATCTTTATTTGGTCGGCGATATTATTGATGGCTGGCGATTAAAGAAATCATGGTATTGGTCGCAATCGCATAACGATGTGATACAGAAAGTCTTACGGAAGGCACGCAAAGGGACGAAGGTCTTTTTTATTCCAGGGAATCATGATGAAGCCGCACGACATTTTTTAAATATTACTTTTGGCGATATTCATGTGGTTGATGAAATGGTGCATACCACGGCAGATGGTCGCCGTTTGTTGGTTATTCATGGTGATCAGTTTGATGGGGTCATTCAATATGCACGCTGGTTGGCATTGTTAGGCGATTGGGCATACGAAATGGTCTTGAGTTTGAACCATTTTTATAATATTTGCCGTCGTAAACTGGGTTATCCTTATTGGTCGTTATCCGCTTATTTAAAACATAAAGTTAAAAATGCCGTGAATTTTATTACTGCATTTGAACAGGTGTTGGCGGAAGAAGCCCGTCGGCGGGAGTTGGATGGTGTTGTGTGTGGACATATTCATAAAGCCGAAATTCGGATGATTGATGATGTTTTATATTGTAATGATGGCGATTGGGTAGAGAGTTGTACCGCCTTAATAGAAGATTGGGATGGTGATTTGTTTATTGTTGAATGGACAGATGATAATCAGCATCCACACCGCGAGAAGCAAACGCATGAAAATTCTGATTGTGTCAGACGCATGGTTACCCCAGATTAATGGGGTTGTGCGGACGCTTCTTACTACTAAACAAATTTTAGAGTCGATGGGACATCAGGTTTTAATGGTAACACCTGATTTATTCAAAACTATTCCGTGTCCGACTTATCCTGAAATCCGTTTAGCCTTACGTCCGACTCCTAGGGTTGCAGAGCTGATACGTGTGTTTGATCCTGACACGATTCATATAGCAACGGAAGGTCCATTAGGGTTGTCCGCCCGCTCGTTTTGTTACAAACAGCAAAAACGGTTTACAACGTCTTTTCACACCAAGTTCCCTGAATATGTCAATGCACGTTTTGGTATCCCCATTCGTTGGAGCTATCATTTATTACGTTGGTTTCATGGCTTATCGAGCCGCGTTATGGTAGCAACACAAAGTTTGCGGCAGGAATTGGAAGTGCAAGGGTTTAAAAATTTGGCCTTTTGGTCGCGTGGTGTAGATATTGAGTTGTTTCGCCCGCAAGCTAAGCGTTTTTTGTTGGATGCGCGCCCTATTTCGTTGTATGTAGGACGTGTTGCAGTAGAGAAAAATATTGAGGCTTTTTTGAAGTTAAACTTGGCAGGCACAAAATATGTGGTTGGACAAGGTCCGCAATTAGAGTCTTTAAAACAGCAGTATCCGACAGTGCGTTTTGTGGGGGCGAAGACGGGGGAAGAATTATCGCGTTATTATGCAGCAGCGGATGTCTTTGTTTTTCCAAGTCGTACTGATACTTTTGGCTTGGTTTTACTGGAGTCGCTTGCGTCAGGAACGCCTGTTGCCGCTTATCCTGTTTCTGGTCCTTTAGATGTGATAGGTAAATCAGGCGCGGGTTGTTTGGATGAGAATTTAGAAACTGCTGTGCAACAGGCTTTAACGATTCCTGCGGAACATTGCCGTCATCATGCGGAGCAATATTCGTGGCAAACATGTACACAGCAGTTTTTAAGTAATTTGTGCCCTATTGAAAAGTAGTTTTTTGTTTCATTTTGCGATGATAACATGCGTTGGCATACGTATAGTGAAGATACTGCCTTTGTTTAACGTGCTTTCTACCATCACATTTCCCCCCATCATTTCTGCAAAGCGTTTTGTAATCGCTAGTCCTAGCCCTGTTCCGCCATATTTGCGGGTAGTAGAGCTGTCTGCTTGTGTAAAGGGTTGAAATAGTTTATCTACTTGTTCAGTTGTCATGCCAATACCTTGATCGGCTACTTTAAAAACCACCCATTCTTTGCCTTCATTATCTAATGCACGTGTCACACTGAGGGTTATGTTACCCTTCTCGGTAAATTTAGCCGCGTTACTGAGTAAGTTAAGCAACATCTGCCGTACTTTTGTGAGGTCGGCAAAAATTTCGCCTAGTTCATTAGGATGTTGCTCGACAACAAGAAGATTTTCTTTATGTTGGACAATGGGTAAAACTGTTTCGGATACATCTTGAATAACGGCTGTCAGGTTAAAAGATTCATTGTGTACGTCCATTTTACCTGCTTCAATTTTGGTAATGTCCAGTACATCATTAATCAATCCTAATAGATGTTTGCCTGCACCTTGAATTCTTTGTAAATCGGGAAGTAATTCTTCGCAGCCTAAATCGGCAATATCTTCTTGTAACATTTCACTGTAGCCAATAATTGCGTTTAATGGTGTACGTAATTCATGGCTCATATTTGCAAGAAAAGAGGATTTTGCACGACTGGCTTGTTCTGCAACATCACGAGAATGCCGTAATTCTGCCTCAATTTTAGTCCGTTCGTAAATTTCTCGTTGCAAATGAATGTTTTTTTCCGCTAACTCTTGGGTACGGCGATCTACTTCGCTTTCTAGAGAATCGCGTGCTTTTGTCAACTGACGTTCAAATGCGTCAGCATGTTCTGTTGTGGTCACTAATAAGAGTTCTAAATCAGCTTTTTCCTGTTCTAGGTCACTTATTTGTCGGTACAACTGTTCCATTTTGACATTGGTATCATCAGGCAACATGTCTTGTAACTTTATTGGTAGAGGGTGCGACATTACCGCGCATAATGCTTTAGTGGAAAACCCGTTCATAACGTTTGCTGTTTGGTGGTGTGAATAAGAATGAGAGCGTGACCACATTTTGCAAAAGCCTAATGCAAATATATGACAATTTATCAAACAGTGTTAAGTATTCCATTTATCAAATGTGATAAAACGGACATAATTCTCGTTTTTATTTTTGACAGGGGCATTTTATGTTACGTTGGCTAAATAGATTACCTTGGTTATTTCTAGTTGTTTTATGTTTGACCTTAGGGCTTGCACCATTTACACCAGAGCCTCATGTTGTTGAAAAATTAAGGATGTTGTGGTTAGGCACATTGATAAAACCCATCGATATTGTTGACCTATTTATGCACATAACCCCATTTCTATTGTTGTTTTTTAAATTGGGTTATACCGTATGGTTAATTAAATTTGCGCCAATAACAAGCACTCTCTCTTCATCAAAAGTGACAGAACGAAAGTAAATGCGTGACTTAATAATTAAATTTTTTTTATATGTGTTTGCCTTACTTCCCCTCAGCAAAGTACATGCCATTGCCTCTTTTATTGGACGGATTTTGCGATATCTGCCGAATTCTTCTATCACTTATGTGACACGTAAAAATATCGCGCTTTGTTATCCTGATTTATCTGCTGAAGAGCAACAACAACTTGTACAGAGTAGTTTGATTGAAACTTGTAAAACAATGAGTGAGTTGGGTGCTATTTGGCTCTGGTCACCCAAGCGAGTTATGTCATTAGTCCGTCAAGTAAGTGGGGAAACCTATCTAAAACAGGCTATTCAGCAAGGTAGAGGTGTAATTTTATTGACACCACATTTGGGTTCTTGGGAGATGGCAGGCTTATATGCTTCTGCACATTATGTAATTACCAGTTTGTATCGCCCACCCAAAAGAGCAGGGTTGAATAGCTTAATTAAACGCGGACGGGAGCAGATTGGCGCACGTTTAGTGCCGACAGATAAAGCGGGTATTCGGGCGTTATATCAAACGTTAAAACAGGGTGATATTGCAGGCATTTTGCCAGACCAAGTGCCTCATCAAGACGGTACGGGAGAATTTGCGCCTTTTTTTAAACATCCCGCTTACACGATGACATTGGTCTCTCGTTTTGCGCGCAAAAATCATTCTCCCGTTATTTTTACGTATGCCGAGCGTTTGCCAAAAGGAGCGGGGTTTCACATTCATTTTCTACCCGCACCTGTCAATATTGCTTCAGAAGATTTATCTTTGGCTGTTAATGCGTTGAATCAGGGGGTTGAGTCCTGTATTCGCGCCTGCCCTAGTCAATATCAATGGGGCTATAAACGGTTTAAACGCTTGCCCGATGGTATGGAAAGTGTTTATTAATCAAAGTAAAAAATACAAATGCGCAATAACCATTATTGGTGTGTATTGCACATTGATATTAGGCTCAATCACGGGTTGCAAAATCAATACTGGCATAAGCAACCGTTGCTAACCATTCAATTTCGGCGGGTGTAATAACATAAGGTGGCATAAAGTAAACAACGTTTCCTAAAGGACGCAATAATGCACCTTGTTCCAGAGCATGACGATAGACTGCAATGCCGCGTCGTTCTCGCCAGTCATAAGATTCGCGGCTTGCTTTGTTTTTACATAGCTCAATGGCTAAAATCATACCTTGTTGACGGACTTCACTAACATGTGGGTGGTCATGTAATGGCTTGGTTGCTTCGCACATAACCGCCGCTAGTTTTTGATTATTTTCCAAAACATTGTCTGTTTCAAAAATATCTAAGGTAGCCAGTGCCGCTTGACAAGCTAATGGATTCCCCGTGTAGCTGTGTGAGTGTAAAAATGCACTGAGCTTATGATAATCATCATAAAAAGCTTGATAAATTGAATCATGGGTTAATACAACAGATAGGGGTAAGTAACCCCCTGTTAATCCTTTAGATAGACAGAGAAAATCAGGACTGATAGCAGCTTGCTCACAGGCGAATAATGTTCCTGTTCGTCCAAAACCAACGGCAATTTCATCGGCAATTAAATGTATCTGGTATTGGTCGCAAATAGCACGTAAGCGACTTAAATAATGAGGATGATGCATCCGCATTCCGCCCGCGCATTGAACTAACGGTTCAATAATGACAGCACAAACTTCATCAGCATGTTGTGCAACAATTTTCTCCAGTGCTTGCGCTTGACGCTCTGCATAATCAAAATATGATTCTCCCGCTTCAGCATAACAGCCCGCAGGGGAGGGAGCGGTTATTGTTTGCATGAGTAACGGGGCATAAATCTGTTTATAGAGTGCGACATCGCCCACCGCTAACGCGCCCAATGTTTCGCCATGATAACCATCTTGTATCACTAAAAATTTTGTTTTTTGAGCTTGACCTTGATTAAGCCAATAATGAAAGCTCATTTTAATCGCAACCTCAATACCAGAAGAGCCATTATCCGCATAAAAACAGCGTGTCAAACCATCAGGGGTTAAGGCAATCAAACGCTCTGATAGCGTTACAACGGGTTCATGCGTAAAACCTGCGAGAATAACATGTTCTAATTGAGTAAGTTGTGCTTGAATTGCTTGATTAATGCGAGGGTTAGCATGACCAAATAAATTGACCCACCAAGAACTAATCGCATCCAAATATCGCTTTCCTGTAAAATCTTCTAACCAAACCCCCGATCCACATTTAATCGGAATCAATGGTAAAATGTCCTCGTGATCTTTCATCTGTGTGCAAGGATGCCACAACACTTTTAAATCACGTTGCATAAAAGCTGTATTTGCTGAATGACGCATAATTATGTTTATATATCCAATAGATAAATAAAAAATTGTAAAAATAGACTCATATTTACAGACAAACTAAGATACAATGAATCGCTTACAATTGGTTTCTTTGCAGGCATAATCAATCTCGTATAGCTTGACGATAAACCATAAAGTGAGTAGATTTCCAATTGTTTACGTGGGAATGAGACTGTTGACAGTAACAGTTAACTCAACTAGATAACGGCTAAAAGCAAGGGATTAATCCCATAATTTTAAACACTCATAACAATATACTTTAAGAGTTTTAACAAGACCATTGAAATTAGTGTTAAATTCTATATTTTGTGATATGCTTTAAGTCGAGTAGAAAGTTGTTATTGCTGTATGCTTTCAGTTGAGTAAATTCCCTGATAGTTTTTCCAGTTTACCCCCATTAATTTCAAGACCTAACTATATACGTTTAGAAAGGTATCAGGTAGAGTGAATGGGGAAGTTGAATGTTCTCGTCTAGCATGGGCAAGTAACCAGTGAGCACTGAAAACGAATTCGAAGGTATCAAGGTTGTCGTTATAGATGACAGTAAGACAATTCGGCGTACCGCTGAAACTTTACTAAAAAAAGCGGGTTGCGAGGTGTTTACCGCAACAGACGGTTTCGAATCTTTATCTAAGGTAATGGAATGTCAACCTAATATCATCTTTGTTGATATTATGATGCCACGCCTTGATGGGTATCAAACCTGTGCCTTGATAAAGAATAATCCCGTCTTTAAAAAAATACCGATAGTCATGCTATCTAGTAAAGATGGATTGTTTGAACGCGCGCGCAGTAGGATTGTGGGTGCAGACCACTACATGACTAAGCCGTTTACACGTGAGGAACTACTAAGTACGATTAAATCGTATGTGGTGGATGCCAAAACACAATCTTAAGACTTGATGGTTATTCGTGAAAGCTCAAGAGACTAAAAGGTATGGCACATATACTTATTGTGGATGATTCACCTACAGATGCCTACCTCGTCAAGAATATTCTGGAATCGCAGGGGTATCAAACATCCGAAGCCTCTAATGGTGAAGAAGGCATACAGAAAGCGAAAGAGATTAAGCCTAACTTAATCATCATGGATGTAGTCATGCCGGGACTGAATGGTTTTCAGGCAACCCGCAAGATTACTAAAAGCGAAGAGACAAAATCTATACCCGTTATTATCGTTTCTTCTAAGGATATGGAAAGTGACCGTGCATGGGGACTAATGCAGGGGGCGAAAGAATTTTTAGTAAAACCTGTCAAACAGGCGGAACTGCTCGCAACCGTAAAAAAACTCATCGGTTAATTAACCAAGGCTTAACGTGAACGGAGTATTATGCTCCAATTACATGCCATCCATGATAAAAACCGTTTTAATCCACGCTGGCGACGCTGGCAAACAGAAAAACAATCGTTACCTGTGAGCAAGGTCTTTAGTATGCCGAATACGATGGCGCAAACCCCTTTTCAGTGGTTGCAGGAATTAGAAAGGCGAGCAAAGCAAAAAGCACGCGGCATACCACGCCAAGAAAAAGTGCAACAAATCTGGCGCGGTATTGCTTTTCGCGTGGGTAACACCCCTCTTGTTACACCACTAAGTGAAATTCGTGAAATACTTCCTTATCCAACTTATCTAGCAAAAGTACCTGGTGCAAAAGGCTGGGTAAAAGGATTAGCAAATATTCGCGGACTGCTCTTACCTATTGTTGACTTACAGGCTTGTTTAGATGGTAAGGCGACACCGATAGAAAATTGTACTCGCCTTGTCATTATCAATCAGGCTGGCATTTCTGCAGGCTTGGTGGTTGACGAAGTGCTAGGGATCAAGCATTTTCCAGAAGAAATCAAAGATACAGACACACCTTGTAAAGATGCTTGGCTTACTCCTTTTGCCAAAGGTATGTTTACCGAAGAAGACAGTATCTGGACAATTTTTGACATGCACGCTCTCGCAGAAAGCGAAGTGTTTTTAAGGGCGGCTCTCTAAAAATGAGTACAAACCAGTTTACAAATGACTTCAAAAGTATTGGATATGCCATTATGCCTCGTAACTATCCTAACCGTTCTCTTCCCACACCCGTTTCCCTGTCCAGCGGAGGTAAAATATAGCCATGAAATTCTCACTGAATACAATCGCTAATACGAATGCGTGGCTATTTGCCCTAATTGGCATTTTAATGGTGTCGTTTGTTCTAATGGCGGCAACATTCACGCGGGTTGCTATTGATAATAAATATGATGAAGAATACTTGGGACACGTTACCCAACTACGGCTTCTTTCCCAACAATTAACCCAAAACGCTGCATTTGCCGCGCGTGGAGATGATGTTGGTTTTGTTACCGTAGAAAAAGTCCGTGCAGAATTACAACATCACATAAAACTTCTAACGGATGGCAATACTGAAACAGGTATGCCTGCTACACCTGAAGAAGCCATTGTAACACTCAATAACCTCAGCAAATTTTGGCAAGGAATTGATAGCAGCGTCTCACAACTCTTGTTGACCCGTGAAGCTGTTACACGATTGTATCTACAATTTGGTGAATTAACCCAAGTTACGACTAACCTAGTTAGTGAAACTGAAGAAATGCTCAATGCAATGAGTGCTGCGGGCGCGACACCGAACCAAATGTATCGTGCTACCCGCTTACTCATGCTGTTAGAACGTATTTCAAACAGCATTCGAGTCGCTTTTAGAGGAGATGCGGATGCCATCAACGCTGATTTACAACTAGGCGATGATATCAGTGCATTCAGTGATACCTTATCTGCACTGCTAGAAGGGAATGACGAAGTGCAAGCGATGACTGACCCTATTGCACGCAAAGCAATAGAAGTGTTATCCACATCATTCACAACAAACATTGGAAAAATTGAAGACTTCTTAGATAACTCAGACAAATTGTTTGATGCCAAAGATGCGCAACAAGCCATCATGGATGCTAATCCTGCATTATTAACCAGTGTTGAACAATTATCCTCAGATTACAACAAGGTCATTGAATCTCGTTTTGTCTCTTCCCGTTTAGGTATCGTCTTAGCAATTATAGTCTTTATCATGCTGATGTTGCTTGGAACACTTATTATTCTTAGTAATAAAGTGCGAGCATTAGAAACCAAACAACGCTTGGAAGAAAGCCAACGTACAAACCAACGTAACCAAGAAGCAATCCTACGTTTGCTTAGTGAAATTGCCGACCTTGCTGATGGCGACCTAACCATTAACGCAACAGTGACCGAAGATTTTACAGGTGCAATTGCTGATGCAATTAACTACTCAATTGAAGCATTGCGTGAGTTAATCGTTAAAATTAACAAAACAGCTATGCAAGTTAATGCAGCCGCCCAAAGTACTCGGGGCATTGCCGCACAACTCATACAAGCCAGTGAACGCCAAGCACAACAAATTGCCAAAGCAGGACAAGCCATTATTGGAATGGCAAACTCAGTAAAGAAAGTCTCTGCCAACGCAGTAGAATCAGCCGAAGTTGCTAAAAAATCAGTAGAAATTGCCAGTAAAGGCGCGAAAGCCGTACAAGATACCATCACAGGCATGGACGCGATTCGCGAACAAATTCAAGAAACGTCCAAACGCATTAAACGGCTGGGTGAAAGCTCACAAGAAATTGGTGAAATCGTTGGTTTGATTGACGACATTGCAGACCAGACCAATATTCTGGCACTCAATGCTGCTATTCAAGCCGCAATGGCAGGTGAAGCAGGGCGTGGATTTGCTGTTGTTGCTGATGAAGTACAACGCTTAGCAGAACGCTCAGGCAATGCTACCAAACAGATTGATGCCTTAGTTAAAACTATTCAAGGTGATACAAACGAAGCTGTCAGTTCAATGGAACAAAGCACCTCAGGTGTTGTTGCAGGTGCAAAAATTGCGGAACGAGCGGGCGAATCACTTACCGAAATTGAAAAAGTATCGGTTCAATTGGCCAATCAGATTGAAAATATTTCACAAACGTCGCGTACACAAGCAGCTGTTGCATCTAATATTTCTGGCACAATGACAATTATCCAAGAAATTACAACCCAAGCATCACAAGGGACAAACGAAACAGCGGCAGCTATTGAACGATTGGCAAAACTGGCTAATGAATTACGTAATTCTGTGGCTGGTTTCAAACTACCTGACCAAGCAATGCAAGAAATCATGGAAATGAGCGAACTGCTGAACCAATAATCATTAATGGCTGTGATTATCAGGTTTTATGAATAAATATAACCACATTGTTCACTATTCTCTCAACATTAACTGGTAACTGAAATGAGACATTCCGCCCTCACTTGGGTGAAAGTAACGATTGACGAAAGCCTGAAACAAACACGTCAGGCATTAGAACAATTCGTTGAAAACCCCAACGACAAAGCCCCTTTACAACAATGTATTGTGTGGCTGCACGAAATTCGTGGGGTACTCAATATGTTAGAACTTCAGACTGCTGGTTTATTGGTTCAGGATTTAGAACTTACAATCAAAACGTTGCTTATTGGTAAAATCGAAAACAGCGAAAAAACCTACGATATTTTGATGCGTGGGTTAGTTCAATTACCCAATTATTTAGACCATCTCGCAATTATCCAACGAGATATGCCGCTTGCTTTATTGCCATTACTTAATGAACTACGGGTGTTGCGACAACAACCTGTTTTGTCCGCATTAACACTGTTTACACCTGATGTTTCTGTTACGCTACCTCCTGTTGCTAACACGCCAAAATTGGCTGATGATAAATTTAAGCCATATATCAATCAAATGCGCGCAACTTATCAAAAAGCATTAATGGTACTGCTAAAAACACCGCAAGAACCTGCTGATGCCCTAAAATTGCTATACAGCGTTATGCAAAAAATGCAACAAATAACAGGAAATGCACCACTAAACAAAGTGTGGTGGATAACCGAGGGCGTATTGGAAGCACTGTTGCAAAAAGGGCTGGCATTAAATAACAACCTAATTACTGCGTTTAAACAAATGGATGGTTTATTGAAACAGATGGTTGACCATGGCAATGCCTCACTGCGTCTCATTCCACCTAAACCATTGATGATAAACCTGCTCTATTTTGCAGCACAAGCACGCTCTACAGGCAAACAAATCACCGCAGTAAAAAGCACATTCAACTTAGCTGATTATCTTCCTACCGAGAACGTGTTACAAACAACACGTCTTATCTTTTCAGGTCCAGATATTGAGTTAATTAAAATCGTTGTTAAATTAATTAAAGATGACTTTGCACGCATAGAAGAAACGTTGGATATTTTTAATCGTGCGGATAATCCTTCGGTTTCCGAGTTAGCCCCATTAGTTGGTATGTTGCGTGATATGGCAAATACTTTGGGACTTTTAGGATTGATGATGCAACGGAAATCCATGTTGACCCAAGCAGCACTCATTCAAGAAATTTGTGAAGAACGTCGCCCAGCTAATTTGACCACCATGTTGGAAATCGCAAATGCACTGTTGAAAACGGATTCCGCGCTGGATATTTTAGCCGTACAAGGTGTACACGCACGTCAACGTTTACAACAAAGTCCAGATACAGAATTTGCAGAAACACCCCAATTTGGTATCGTATTGAGCGTTGCTGTCAACGAGGCAAAAACAGATTTAAATCAGGTTATTCATCCTATAGTCACTTTTATAGACAACAAAACACAAGATGAAACACTGATGGATGTCCCTGAGCGTTTAAAACAGGTACAAGGTTTCCTTGCGCTCATGTCACATGAGCGTGCTGCGAAACTACTTGCGTACTGTAACAACTATATTGTGAAAACCTTTATAAAAGACGGTATTGTTCCACCTGAAGAACAGTTGAAAGCACTAGCCGACGCGCTTTTGAGTATAGAGTTGTATTTAGACACACTCGCGGGTAATCCAATGGACGCGAAGCATATTCTGGACTTGACGCAACAACGCCTCAGTGTGCTGGTAAAACAATGAATCACGTAAGGGGGCAGCAAATATCCCCTTGTTTACGTGTACGGCACAGCGTATTCCTCCCATTGCTAACTGGTTACTGACTGACATGAAACTGATTGAGATTCCAGAACAAACGCCATCAACTGAAGTCGATGAAGAAATTCTTGAGATTTTTGTTGAAGAAGTAGGCGAGGTGCTTGGGGAAATTGAGACCAGCTTTGATGCGTGGCGTTCAGATCCTGCGGATACAGAGTCATTAAAAACGCTAAGACGCAATTTCCATACACTAAAAGGTAGTGGACGTTTAGTTGGAGCAACTGTTATCGGCGAATTAGGTTGGCGATTTGAGAATATGATGAATCGTCTGCTTGATAATTCGTTTTCACCTAATCAAAGGGTTTTTAGCTTAATCGAGCAAGCAAAAACTATTATACCTGATTTAATAGAACAGTTTAGCAATGGTGATTCCTCTTCTCATGACGCGCTAGTACTCATTTCTCAAGCGGACTACCTTACTCAAACTAAAGGGAAAAGTATAGGTGAATTTGGTGATGTTACTGAATCTGAACCTATTGAAAAATCCGCTGAAAATGTGTCATCTGCAACAGACAACAAATCACCTATTGCAAACACCGATTCAGAAGACTTTAGTGAAGAACCAGAAGAACTTGCCGATTTAGATGCAATAGGCGAAGACTATCTGACTTCTGCTGAAGAATCCGCCGAACTACCTGATTTAGAAGCTCTTAATGAAGAACCAGAAGAACTTGCCGATTTAGATGCAATAGGCGAAGACTATCTGGCTTCTGCTGAAGAACCCACTGAATTACCTGATTTAGAAGCTATTAGTGAAGAACCAGAAGAACTTGCCGATTTAGATGCAATAGGCGAAGACTATCTGGCTTCTGCGGAAGAACCCACTGAATTACCTGATTTAGAAGCTATTAGTGAAGAACCAGAAGAACTTGCCGATTTAGATGCAATAGGTGAAGACTATCTGGCTTCTACTGAAGAATCCGCTGAATTACCTGATTTAGAAGCTCTTAATGAAGAACCAGAAGAACTTGCCGATTTAGATGCAATAGGCGAAGACTATCTGGCTTCTGCTGAAGAATCTACTGAATTACCTGATTTAGAAGCTCTTAATGAAGAACCAGAAGAACTTGCCGATTTAGATGCAATAGGCGAAGACTATCTGGCCTCTGCTGAAGAATCCGCTGAATTACCTGATTTAGAAGTTATTAGTGAAGAACCAGAAGAATTTGCCGATTTAGATGCAATAGGCGAAGACTATCTGGCTTCTGCTGAAGAATCCGCTGAATTGCCTGATTTAGAAGCTATTAGTGAAGAACCAGAAGAATTTGCCGATTTAGATGCAATAGGCGAAGACTATCTGGCTTCTGCTGAAGAGCCTAATGATGAATTAGGTGAATTGCCAAATTTAGACGCATTTTCTGAAGATGTCATGCAGGAAGATGATAGGCTTGCTGAACAAGCATTACTTGCAGGACGTATTGCTAATAAAACATTAATAGAAAATACGGATACACAAGAAACGGATGAGATTGACCCGATTCTGTTCACCATTTTTAAGAATGAAGCCGTTACACACCTAGAAACGCTCAAACAATCGATTACCTTTCACAAAACCAATTTAAATGCACCTATTGAACAAGATATTATCCGTGCATTTCATACGCTTAATGGTAGTTCACGTAGCGTAGATATTATCAATATTTCTGATGTTGCTGCCCCAATGGAAAGTTACGCGCGTGCCTTAGCCGAACGGAAACTACCCTTATCTATTGAAACTATTAAACTTTTTGAAGAGGCTGCCCAACTGATTGAAAATTTAGTTGAAAATGGTGTTATGGATGTCGCCCAACAAAAAGCCGTATTGCATAAAATTCAAATTGCGCAAAAAACACTTCCTTCACAAATGGCTGTAGAACCAACTACAAATTCAGCTACAGGGTTTGTACCCGACACGGCAGAAGCTGCCGATGAATTTATGGCCATATTTCTTGAAGAAGCCGAAGAAATATTAGAAAACACACAAGCACTGATTGAACGTTGGAAAAACGCGCCAAATAACATGCAGTTGTTAAAAGAATTGCAACGTGAACTGCATACATTGAAAGGTGGCGCGCGCATGGTTGGTATTGTACCCATGGGAGACTTGAGCCATCACTTAGAATCTGTTTTAACACGGATTGTTGAAGGCAATGCACAGTCAAGTTCGCGTTTACAAGATATTGTACAAAATAGTGTTGACGAACTAGCTGCTATGTTAGAAGCGGTACGTTCAGGTGTTGCTTTAGATATGCCTGTGGATTTGATTACTCAAATCAAGGAAACCGTTGGTGCGGATGAAGAAGAACATAACGTGCCAATGGCAACAACCACACCAACAGTAACAACACCTTCCATACCTGACATAAATGCAGCCCAAAAAGCCGAGATTAACGAAGAAGAAGAGGCAAAAGCTGAACGAGCAGAACGTGAAGCAGAGATGACAGAAAACGGTGAAGACCGTATTCGTGTTCGTGTAACGCTCATTGATAAACTGACTAATTTAGCGGGAGAATTGTCTATTTCTCGCGCACACATGGAGCAACAACAGGGGTCTGTTAAAAATAACCTGTCTGAAATGGAACAAACCGTTGCCCGTTTGCGTGACCAATTACGACGCTTAGAAATTGAAACTGAAGCACAAATTATCTCGCATTATTCTGATGAAATGGAAGACAACGGGGAATTTGACCCGTTAGAGTTAGACCGTTTTTCTGTTTTACAACAATTATCACGTAGCTTGATGGAAACCATTAATGACTTATTTAATATCCAAGATGCGTTAAAAATCCTTGCTCGCCAAAGTGACGCACTGTTAATTCAACAAAGTCGGATTGGCGCAGAATTACAAGAAGGGATTCTACGCACACGGATGGTACCGTTTTCTCGAATTTCTCCGCGATTACAACGGATTTCCCGTCTCACCGCGCGTGAGTTGCGAAAACAGGTTGAATTTATTGTTAAAGGTGAATCTATAGAGTTTGAAAGAACCGTATTGAATCGGGTTGTCGCGCCTTTAGAACACATGTTACGCAACGCGATTGGACACGGAGTAGAAGAACCACAAATCCGTCAACAACAAGGAAAACCACCAGCGGCAACAGTGACGATTGATATATCTCGTGAAGGTGCTGAGTTAATCGTTAAAGTATCTGATGATGGAGCAGGATTGAATCTATCCGCTATTCGCAAAAAAGCAGAAGAGCGCAAAATGATTCAACCGGGGGCGGTTGTCAGTGATCAAGAATTGATGCAGTTTATCCTTGAACCCTCTTTCAGTACAGCAACTAAGATTACCCAAGTTTCTGGGCGTGGAGTGGGAATGGATGTTGTGAGTACCGAAATTAAACAGCTCGGTGGTAGCCTACAAATTCATTCCAAAATGGGAGAGGGAACACTATTTGAGGTGCGTCTGCCACTTTCCTTAACCATCACACAAGCACTTATGGTACATGTTGGTGAAGAAACAATGGCCGTGCCATTAAACCATGTTGATGCTGTGATGCGTGCACCTCGACAAGAGGTTGTATTTCACAACACGGATGAACCTCATCACTATAAGTATATGGATAATAGTTATCGTATTTTCCATTTAGGTGAATTGTTGGGTGTGGGCAGAAATGCCACTATCGACTCAAACCTTGTGCCCATGTTATTGGTTCGAACAGGTGACCGTCGAATTGCATTATTAGTTGATGGTATTGAAGGTAGCAAAGAAATTGTTGTTAAATCTGTTGGTATTCAGATTGGTACAATCCGTTGGATTGCTGGAGCAACTATCTTAGGTGATGGGCGTGTCGTGTTAATTTTGGATATTCCTACAATCACCCGTGCAGATACCACCCCTCAATACGAACAACAACGACAAAAATCTATTCTGCATGAAACGATTGTTGAAGAAAAACCCTTAGCGATTAAAACTATTATGGTGGTTGATGACTCAATCACCGTGCGTAAAGTCACCGCGCGGCTACTAAAACGACAAGGAATGGAAGTTTTAACAGCAAAAGACGGTGTTGATGCAATCGCACAATTACAAGAACATACACCAGACCTAATGTTATTAGACGTAGAAATGCCGCGTATGGATGGTTATGAACTTGCAACGCAAGTGCGTAATAATCCAACGTGGAAACATATACCCATTATCATGATTACCTCACGCACAGGCACAAAACACCGCGACCGTGCAGAAAAAATTGGGATTAATCGTTATTTGGGTAAGCCTTTTAATGAAACAGAATTGTTGGACAATATTAATACCTTACTTGCAGAATCCGCTAGTACCTCTGCTAATGTGTCGCACTAATTTGTAAACTGGAGAACAACCGAATGTCTGTTAATGAAAATGTTGTACGCAGTTTACTTGTGCCCATCAGCAGCGGCTGTTTTTTACTGCCAAGCACGTTAGTTGCCGAAGTTACACCTTATACATCACCGACACCTGTTGCGGATACACAGCCAGAATGGCTATTAGGAACAATACAATGGCGTGAGCAGAAAGTGCCTGTTTTATCTATTAATACAGCCTTATCATTGCCTACGGTTAATATTTCTAATAATTACCGCATTGTTGTGCTTTATGGTTTAGAAGCCCCACAAATGTTGCCTTTTTACGCATTTTTAGCAACGGATATACCGCAAGCACTATCGGTTAAGCCTGAAGACTTGCTTAATCCGTATGAAGAAAAACGCAAGGGTTTGATTTTTGGTGTGCAATTAGCAGAAAAAGACCACTTAAAAAATGCGTGGCTACCTGATTTTACTTATTTAGAAGGGTTAATTAAAAAATCACTCCCTTTATTGCTCACACGAAACACTTAAAATAACAAGCTACTAATTTTCTTAATTAAGGATTACCGGGAAAAGCAGTAACGAATTGGATTTTTAATTGTGGAAAGCTCGTGACAAACTGTACCGTAAAATCAGGAAAGCTTTCAACCCATTGCCATTTACCACAACTATCAGGAAAGGCTTCTACAAACTGCACACGCAAATCAGGAAATGCAGTGACTTCTTGAACGGTAATATCTGGAAAACTATCTACTTTTTTCACTTTCCCATATAGTAATTTGCCGTTATACATACAATTAACATCATCCAGCTTTATCTCTCCTGTATAACGAATTTTTATATCAGGAAAACTATCAACAAACTGTACAGTAAAATCAGCCGACCCCGTCACCCACTGCCATTCGCCACAATGATTAGGGGAATTATTGACGATATTGACATCTAAATCGGCAAAACTGTTTACTAACTGCACTTTAATATCCGCAAAACTCTCCACTTTTTTCGCCTTACCATAAAGCGTTTTTTCACCATGACGACAAGTCGTGGTGTTAAATTGTTCTGTCGCCCCTGTTGTTGGTATTACGCTGAAAAAGATGAGAATACTAAGTAGTTTTTTTAACATAAAAAATGCTATCCTATTGAAGTTATGCTATTAAAATCAATGCGTAGTAGTATTTGTAAATTAAAGCAGATACTTAAAAAGCCACAAAAATATTTATATTATTGATACAATCACTTATTCTGCATGAGTTTAGGTTATTTTAAGGTTCTGAATCATGAAATTGATTACTGATATTCTTGCTTGGTTAATATATAAAAGCTTTATTATTATTTTTATTTCTATTCTATTTTTTTCAATGACTTTTCTTTATCAACAGGCAAACAATATAATCTATTCGCAAGATTTGCCAACACTGTCAGCACAAATTGTACAGATTAATGAGCCAATCACCGTAACGCTAAATCATACAGGGATTTCATTCCTCAAAGGTGCGTGTGCCACCGCTTCTGATATTGCTCATCGTTTAGACCAAACGACAAAACAATTCTTGCAACAAATAGAACCACCAAATCCTTTTTTACATCCTATTGATTACTTTTTATGGAAAAAAGGGGAACAAATTTTTGTTACGAAACAAAATGAACTTATTTCAAGCTTTAATCAGCAAACAGATGAATGTAATAAAATATTATCCCAACAGCAAAAAGTTAATCAAGAAAAAGTACAGTTAATTAACGTACAAATTGAAGTGTTAACTGAAAAAATTAAAAATATACGTGTAAGCATTAATAGCTCGGGTGATTCAAACGGACAACGGGTTAAAACATTGGAGGCATTACGTACCGAACGTCAAGCATTAGCCAACGAGAAAGTAAAACATGAGATTATTATTGCCAATACTTCTCAGGAAAATGAGCAACATCACGAAACTTTAAAAGCATGGGAAAAAGAAATTGCCTATTTAGCTAATAAAATTGAAGGGTCTAATAACGAGATAAATAAGGTTAAAAGAATAGAACCGCATTCAATACTTGAGTTTCTTGAGCATCGCCGTTGGGAAAGAACCCTTAATACAATGAGCATGGAGTTAAATACGATGCGTCAGCAGTATGGTGATTTGATTAATGCCAAGATACGACTTGAGCAAACTAGCGCAACAATTATTTCCGAGAACGAAAAACGTAAAACAGTTTTTCCCCTAATTGACACACAAATCGCCGAACTAACAGAAAAAATAAAACAACTTCGTAGCGAGTTAAAGGGACAAAACGCATTGATTGCAGAATTAGACATGTTACGGGAACAACGCCAGAAATTAGCAAAAGAAGAAAGTATGCTTGAACAAACTGTTAGTGAAGGCTCACAACAACTCTTAAAAATCATTAATCCATTAAATAATAATGATTTATTTTGGAAAACATACCAAATATTTACCAGTAGTATTTTTATGCTTGTGTTTATTATTATGTTTGGTAATTATCTGCAAAAAGCTTTTTGGTATTTTATTGTTGCGAAGTTAGCCAGTCATACACGTCCCATACAAGTATTACAAAACTACTAAAAACAAGAGGTGTTAAATTGCAAGGTGGTCACACAGTAAACGTTAGTTTAAAACCGACAGAAACCTTATTTATCCATTTAGGTTGGTTACAATATTGTCCACTTGAGGTTACTAAAAGAACACGTTTTTTATGGTCTTATCGTTACCCATTATTGAGCTATGTTGCTAATTTAAAGGAAATGCAGGCATTAAATTTACCTGCTGAAGTAGCAGAAGCTTGTATTACATTAGGTTCTAAACAAGACTCTCATAAACATATCATTAGTATAGAGTTGAGTGAGCATAAAGCCGTTGTTTTACATCCTAAGTATATTATTGCTACGCGTGGCGATGTTCATATAAAAACCCGCTGGATATTAAATCGCTTGCATAGTTGGGTAACAGGCAGATTACGTTATATTATTTTTTACGGGACGGGAACAATTTATGTTTATGGTCAAGGAGGAATTAGCTTGGAGAGGGTTGAACCCCAAAAAAGAGTTCGTGTTGACCAACACGCATTAATAGGAAGTCAGGCTAATTTAACTTTCACCACGATTCGTAACGAAACATTTTGGGGCTATTATCGTGAGAAAGAAGCCTTGTTTGATTATCACTTTATGGGTGATGGCATTGTCATTCGTCAAGCAACGGTGTCTAACGAACTCATCGCATTAGCAAATGCTAATCCATTCATGCGTATAGTTAATAACTTTATGACAATTATTGGAAAAGTATTAGGTTTTTAATAGCTTATGGTCAATATTAGAATTTACAGATTCATGCTTCATTGCCCCACCTTTCTAAAGGTGGATAGGCTATTTATCTAAAAAATAAACATTTATTGTGGTAGCATTTTGCCACATAAAAATAGGCGACAATGGATTTCACACTATGCAGCTCATTTTCGATATTCTTGGTTGGATTATTTATAAAGTCTTTGCGTTTCTTGCCATATCTCTTGCTTTTGTTATTGTAACTGCTTTTTGTCAATGGGTTATAACACTAGACATACAAAATTTACCACCACTTACCGTGCAAACCCAACAAATTCTCGAAAAAATTCCCGCTATTGCCTTTAATGACCCACAGTTGCAAGTTGTCTGCACCGAAATGTCAATCGCAGGACAACAGTTACAGCAATCCAGCCAAGATTTTTTACAACGCCAACAAGCCCCTAATCCCTTTCTAAGTCCTATAGATTATTACTTGTGGAAAACGGCAGAACACACCTTTGTAAAAAAAACAAAATCAATTAATTACCGAATTTGATGAAAGTGTTGCAATGTGTAATCAACACTTAGCTGATGAACATAATATGCAGGAACAATGGATAAAAGATGATTTAGCCAACAGATTACATAAAGCAGAAGAAGCACAAAAAGCAACACAACAGGCTTTAAATGCAAAAAACGAACAAATTAAAGTAGTTGATGCCAAATTAACACGACTGAAGGAATCACGCCCTAACCCCGCTAATCCGCTAAATACAGTTGCTTACTACCATTGGCATAACGAGAAAACGAGGGTAGATGATAGGTTTAATGCCTTAAAAAACGAAAAAGAAGAACTACTTCTTACACAAGTCCTACAAGCAACTGTTATACAACACTTACAAAATGAGTTGACCTATTCCAATGACAGCACCAAACTGCAACAAAAAATAGCGGCTCTTGACACACGACTAACCCTGTTAAAAAACAATGCTAAAACGGTTGATCGTGAACTTATTGAGCTTAAAAAAACAGAACCATATTGGATAAAAAACCCGTTTAGCCGTGATTGGCTCGATAAACATCAACAACTGACTGCGACAAAAAACACATTAACAATACAAGAGCAACAAACTATTAATGAAAAAAATCGACTAGAAAAACTAAAAACAGGTGGCATTGCTCAATTCTCACCTTTAAACACACTCGTCAATATTAATGATGTATTATGGAATACCTTCAAAAGCTATCAATTCAGCATTATTTTCTTAGCGTTAGCCATTATTTTTGGTAACTTATTGCAAAAAGGGTTTTGGTATTTTGTGATTGCAAAATTTGCCAGTCGAGCCATGCCCATTAGAATTGATTAATACGACTAAGAAAAATGGCCGTGCTAAAAAAGCAGTACTATTAAACTGAAGAAATAGAAAAACTACTAAAATGCTAAATTGTCCTAGCTGCAAGCAACGCATTGAGCGATTTAATAACATGTTAAGACCGTGTGTTAGTCGCTTAGTGAGGAAAACCTTGTCTTTCTCTAGGGCGTGTCATCAAATAGTAAAAAATGTTATATTATAATCATATACCCAGATATCGCCAAGGATAAAACAATGAGTCGTCGCTATGCCTTAACCGATGAACAATGGTCAAAACTAGAACCGCTACTCCCTGGGCGTAAAGGACATGTCGGGATGACGGCTAAAGATAACCGCTTGTTTATTGATGCTGTTCTATTCCGTTATCGCAGTGGCATTCCTTGGCGCGACCTCCCCGAACGCTTTGGTGATTTCCGTGTCGTCCATACCCGCTTCAGTCGTTGGTCTAAGAAAGGTGTCTGGGAACGTGTTTTCAAGATACTAAGTGCCGATGCCGATAATGAATATGCCATGATAGACAGCACAATAGTTAGAGCGCATCAACATAGTAGTGGTGGTGGCGCAGATGAAGCCATTGGACGTAGCGCAGGGGGTTTAAGTACCAAGATTAACTCCGTTGTTGACGCACTGGGCAATCCGACCCTTTTTTTTTGACTGCGGGACAGGCAAGCGACCTTGAAGGGGCTGATGCTCTTATTCCTCAGATAAAGGCAAACGCTTTATTGGCTGATAAGGCTTATGATGCTGATGAACGGGTTAGAGATGTTTTAAAACAGAAAAGCATAGAACCTGTGATTCCGTTCAGGAAAAATCGTTTAAATCCACCTGATTATGATAAAGCTCTTTATAAGGCACGTTATTTAATCGAGCATTTCTTTGGTAAATTAAAGCAATATCGTGCAATAGCTACACGATATGATAAACGCGCTAGGAATTTCTTAAGTGGGGTTTATTTGGCTTCTACCTTGATTCTTTTAGCTTGAACCTTTAACCCTTCTTATTTGATGACAGGCTCTAGGAAAATAGAAAATTACAGGGGTTATTATCTATTTCATTAGATAAATCCCCACTTCTTTAGCATGACGCTTTATTTTTCTTTATTTGATACTGCCGACAGTTTTAGCATCTGTAGCCGCCGTAAAACTTGCGCAGTTGCATCACGAAACATATCTTCTTTTATTACCTGTTCCTCAGTATCTTTCGCTAATACAGCCGTCTCATCAAAACTATAATCCCTTAATAAACTAATGACTTGCTTATCTTGCAAAATGCTTCTGTCTTTAGGGTTTTGTACTTCTAATTCCACCCGAAAGTTTAGTTCCACCTCTTCTAAACGCCCCGTTACTGCGGAAACAGATAACACTCGTCGTTCAATGATTTCATTACGCAAAATAACCAGCATTTGTGCTTCTTCAGGTTTTGCGGTGATAGTGACTTGACTATCTTGTAATAAGCGCATCACCTCCGCAGTAATACGATTAGCATTTTCTGATTGTAAATAAGTGGTTGTCATCGGATAACCGATTGTACCGCGCAATTGAAAGCCGCAAGCTGTCAGGAAAAGACCAAGACAAACTATTGTTAATAAATTAAATAATTGACGATATAACGTGAAAGACTTTAACATGATGTCGTTATTTCAGAATTTATTTGAGGAATTATTTTGCATTATACCATTCAGCAAGCCTTGCAGGCGGCAATACCCCTATTGCAACAGGCAGGAATAGAAAGCCCCCGCTTAGAAGCCGATATTCTATTGACGCAAGTATTAGGCGTGCAACGAAGTTATTTAATTGCATGGTCAAATCGCCAACTGTCAACAACACAATATGACTATTTTCACCAGTTAATCAGTCGTCGCCAACAGGGCGAACCGATTGCTTATTTAACGGGGCATCGAGAATTTTGGAGTTTAGACTTGCTTGTTTCTCCTGCGGTGTTAATTCCGCGTCCCGCAACGGAATCATTGGTTGAACAAGCCTTAAAACATCTCGTAACAATAACGACACCGATGATTGCTGATTTAGGCACGGGTAGTGGTGCAATCGCTTTAGCACTCGCCCGTGAATGTCCTGCTGCGCAAGTATTTGCAATAGACCGTGAACCCATCGCGTTAGCTGTTGCCCAAGCAAATGCGCACCGATTAAAAATTGATAACGTTTTTTTTATCTGTGCCTCATGGTTACAAGCCTTATTGCCGCATTCTATGGACATGCTGGTTTCCAATCCGCCTTATATTGCAGAAAACGATGTACATTTAACACAAGGAGATATTCGTTTTGAACCAATCACTGCTTTAACGGCTGGAATTGACGGGCTAGTTGATATTCGTCACCTCGTCCAATATGGTCAACAATACTTAAAACCAAAGGGCTGGCTATTACTAGAACATGGGTATAATCAAGGACAAGCTGTGCGCGAATTGATGCAACAAAACGGTTTTTGTGGTGTAACGACAATCGTTGATTTAGAAGAACAAGAACGGGTAACGCTAGGACAAACAGCGTGATTACCGCTTAATAGTTAATGGCACTTGTCCTGCGCGTTCAAAAGGCAATAACGGCATCCAGTCTGACAAGCGTATGCCCCCCGAAAGACGATAATCTACGGTTTGCGATAGTCCCTTACTCCAATCTTTGATTTGGGCAACAATTTGATTTAAATTGCTGACCACTTCAACCGTCATGAGTTTACTGCCTAAAGAAGGAATTAACGTACTCGTTCCACTGTTGCCAGTTGCAAACTCACTGCCATTAATTTCTAATTTATATTGTAACCCTGTTATTGGTAAGGGGAAATCATTCGGATTTTTTACTTGCAACTGTAATGCAAAGGTTTGCTCGAAAAAGCCTAATTGTGTAACTTTAATGTCCATCAAACTAATTTCTGGCGTAAGGGGTTCTAATGACAGTGTCGCACAAGCACTTAAACACAAACTTAGGCCCAAACAAAAAATATAGCGCATATATTTCATTATGTTATCTTCTTATCAGTACAACATAGTGATGCAATCGTAGGACGATTAGGCATATCACATAAATTCTGCCTATCCTGCTGATAAGGCTGTTGCGTTTCTAATGCGCAAAGCGTTTCAAACAATACATTTTTTGCCCATATTGGCAGTTTTTCATGCAGCTTGTAATGTATCCACACCCCAGCTCTTCTATCTTGCAACACATTTGTTGCTCTTAAAATAGCCAAGTGCCGCGAAATTTTTGGTTGTGCTAATCCAAGTGCGTAAGTTAATTCACAAACACACAACTCACCATATTGATGCAACAACGCAACGCAACGCAAACGGGTTTCATCAGATAAGGCATGAAAAAACGCTTCAGGTAACATAATCTATGTCCTGTAACTAGGCGATAATGATGTGCATTATAATGCAGGTAAACGGCTAAAAGGAAAAGGTTTTTCATCACTATTAAAAGTTAAATAACTAATAATCTGATAAATATAAGCACATAAGCTTTTTGCCAATTGTTTTAATGCCTCATTTGCTGTTGCAACAAATAGTACAGAACCAAATTGAAAAAAGATAATTCCGTACATAATGTATTCTAAAACAAAAAAATGAATTAAAGCAAATACTAACATAAAACACCCGCGTAACCAAAAGCGGTAATTACGGATAAATTGTTGAGCATTACTAAAATCCAGCGTTGCATTTGCGTACATAACAGACGAGGGCAATTCCATTTTAGGAAAACTTGAAAAAGGAAATGGTCGCTCTTCTGTCGCGTAAATAAGATAATTAATTATCTGATAAACATAAGCATTAAGTCGTTGGCTAAAGCTTAATAATGTTGAATGGGGTGTGCCTGCTGTCAACAGCAAAACAAACTGTACGATAGCAAGTAAGCCAATCACAAAAGCCGCTATTTCATAAACAATAATAAAAAGTAGCATCCACGCGCCACGAATCCAAGTATTTGCATTATGCAAATTTTCTTTCAATGTCGAGCGATTAATCGGTAGTTCATTCATAGAGATAGGAAACCATTAAGCAGTGGAAAAAGAAAGCCTGATAGACGAGCTATCAGGTTATTGAGACCTACTTCATCGCATCCAACAACAACTTAATATACTCACCTTCAGCGTCAGAAACTATTCCATCACTTTGAACAATGCGAGTACACATTTTCTTTAATGCCGATCTTACATTCTCGTTTTTAATCTCTCTACCCACTTCATCACCAATGAGTAAAATTCTCAGGTTCGTATCATAACCCTTTAACTCAGGAAGAAAAGCGTTGATTTTATCTAAGGCTTCTTTAACCGACACATTGGTTAAGGTTGTGCTGATGGTTTTCGCTATTTCGGCAATTTCCGCAGAACTCAATTCTCCATCGCCCGCTAATGCCGCACCAATCCCGCCTTTTATAAACGCATCAACTTGTTTTTGCGTTAATTTATCTTGCACTACATCTGCCACGTTTCTAAACGTATCTTTCAAACTATCAAAAAAAGACATCATTTTCTCCTTTCTGGTATAAAGCCCACATTAAAAAATAATTTACCCTTGTTTAGTTAGCACAACTTAATCTGTCTGTTGACATAATATGGGGTAAAAAGCTTATTTACAATATTCTAAAAGGGATATAGTACGGTTACTATAGAAAATAAACCGCGCGTGCGGGAACGTGATAACGTCGCTCTTCTTCATCATAGCCAAGCCCTGATAAATCGCCGTACAGACGGGAATAGCCTTTTTCGATAAAAAATAATTCGTGTGTGTGGACGTGCCAGCCGTTTTGTCCGTATGTCACTTCTAACACTTTTACCGTGCCTTTAACGCCGACTTTTGCAATTAATTGTCTGTAGGCTGTCGTTTCTTTTAATATTTTTTCTGCTTTTAAAAATGAAGTGAGAAAAGTTTTTAAATCATGTGCAAATTCGTGGGGAACGGTGCGCGTAATCATGACCAACTCCCCCCCTTGAGCGCGATGTGTTACTAACAGGTGTTCAAGTTCTGCTTTTCGTCGTTCTGAAATCTTGGCAGAACACACAGGACAGACCCACACCGAACCGCAGACATCAAGCCCCGTGAAAAACGTCTTTTTATGCTGAACAGACTGTTTTACTTTCACAAAAGATAAATACAACGGGGTTTTTTTGTTAGGATATTGTGAGAGACGACGCAAACAGCTTGAAACCCTAGTGTCTGGTAATAAACGACGCACCGCTGACTGCAAGGCGAATTGCTGAAAGCGACGTTGATAATCGTTAAGGGTAAGCATGTTAGTATCCATGCAACTGATGATAACCAAAATAATGGTTATAAAACTAGAGGTTAGAGACTCAAAAAGTAGATAAATGAGCCTCAAAAAGTAGATATTTTTGTTGTAAGAGGTTTTTTAAAATGGGTGATGACGTGAACTTTAAAGAAATTATCTTAGAAATTCAGCAACAAAAGAAATTAAGCTACGAAAAGATAGGGCGGTTAGTCGGAATGAGTCGGGCAGGGATTAACCGAATTTGTAATGACGGAACAATGCCCCGTTGGGACGTAGGGCAAAAACTAATATCCTTGATGAACCAGTAATAATAAAGAGCGTATTTAACCCCACAAGTTAAATGCGCTTTTTTATTGCTATTCAACTGCTTATATTAAATTGGTTCAAAAGCGCGTTTTTTTTCAGAAAAAAGATTAAAAATAAGTAATAAAGGGGGATTTAAAAACGTCCAAATGACACAGAATTTTTAACTGCTTGATAAATAAAAAAACGGTTAAGAATGGCTAAAGGAGCGGCGGGAGAAAGTAAAAAAAGCGGTTTTTCCTTATAAATCAAACTTACAGGTAATTTCGTTATAGTATCAAGGCTTACAGCCTGACAGCCTAGCACGGTTTGGCTAACCTGAAAAGATGACCCACCCCTTGTAATCTTTTCTGCAAACCTGCTGAACAGTTTCGCCTCAGTCAGCCCCGCCCGCATCAGCGCACCGCGCTCGATTGCGGGCGGGGCTTTTTTCAGCTTCTCTTGTCTCCAATTGGAGTCAATACTTACTTATCAATCTTATGCCTGTATAACTTGGTAAGATATCCCCTCGGACAAGCACTATTAGAGAAAAAATAAACAATCTTGTCTTTTTCACATTGAAATAAATAAGGATTTCCTTGCGGTAATCTGCCAATAAACGGAATCTTATTTGCTAAATCATAGTAACTATTTGAGCCTTCAATACTAATTGAGCTTTCTAATTCTTCTTTTCCGTTCTCTGTTTCTACATAGATAGTATTAGGTTTCATTTTAACAGAACTTTCCTGCTTAACTGGATTCTCTTGTTTAACTGAGCTTTCCTGTCTTTTAGTAGCGACTTCATTCACATTGCTTTTTCTCAACTGAACAATTGAACCCTCTTGTTCTTTAAGCATTGCTTTCTGTTCACTGACAACGGCTCTTAATTGTCCTAACTCGTTAAAGGTGGGTTGCAACATTGCTTCTACTCGCTCAACCTGCGTCTTAACTTTCTCATGAGTACTCAATAAACTATCTCTTTCTTTTGTTAAAACAGCTATTTGTAATCTCTGTTTATCTATTTGTTGTTGGCGAGTGTCGAGAGCTTCTTTTAACCCCTTATCAATAACTAAAGCTCCCATCAAAGCTATTGCCATAAAAATAATAGCGAATGTTTTCAACAGTTTTCCCCGTGGCAATTTTAAAACATTCCCCAATATTCCCGTTACCTCAAATTGAACCCCTGCACAAGCCTTGAAATGATTTTTCTTTTAACTTTGATAGGTTTGAACAGGTTAATAATGATTACATGAATTTAACGTTAATTCAAGCTGTAACCTATTAGAAATAACGGATTGTTGTCCTAAAAAGGTTTTACCCTAAAAATCGGGTTTTTCTTTTAATCGCGGTTCTCTGTAACGTTCTCCATTGGGAACAGCGGACGGGTTTTGTCTTTTCCCTACCAAACTTGTTTTGACTTTAAGAGGCTATGCGTAGCATTCCTTTTAGGTTATTCAGTCTTTCAAGCAGGTTGTGCGTAGCACTCCTTTTTGTATATCCCAACAGTGAACAAAGAACCATATAGCGAAAATCACACACGGTTTTGTTGTGTGTGTGTTTTTCAGTAATAAGTCAAAAGATAGTATTTAGTTATATTAGTTATTAGTAGTCTGTGTTTAGCCGCATTCGGAAAAGCTACATCTTGATAAAACCAGCATGGATTTTTCACCATATGGAGAGGCAAAATTTTTTTAAGCCGTTTTCCTGTCATGTTCTACTAGCCTTTCTAGTTCTACCATTCTCCGCAGTAACTCCTCCATGCTTTTCTTTTCACGAAGAATCGACAAAATCTCATGTCGACGTTCCATTGATAACGCACGATAAAGCTCTAAAACAGTTTGTTCTTCCTTAACTGAATCAATAGAGTAATCAACTTTGTAAATACTGCCTTTACCTGTTAAAAGCCAATCAATAGAAATTCCATCACGTTCTGAGATTTTCAAACAGGCATCATATGGAATAGTGTCTCGACTTCTCCATGTACTAATATTGCTGGAAGAAATACCAACATAATCAGCCAATTCCTTATCAGTTTTAGAATTAGCTAATTTTGCCAATCTATCCAAAACATCTTTAGCTGAAATAGACATATTGCATTCCTATCTCATTTGAGCTTATCATAAGCGCAAATGAGATTAACTTAACCAAAAATGAGATTGTTTCTATCTCAATTATAAATGATATGGCAAGCAAAGAAGAAATAAACAGCGCAATTAAGAATAAAGGCATGACTCAAGGCTCTTGGGCAAGAGTAAAAGGCTTTAACGAAAGTAATGTAAGAAATTTTATTGCACGGTATGCAGATAAGGAGATAAAGCCGAGAAGTATTAGTTATGCACAAATAGATGAAGCCTTTAAAGCCGACTTCGGATTTAGCATAAGAAAAGATCATGAAAACGACTAACGAGATGCAAGGAATAATCCGCTTAGCGTCAAAAGATACAACGAAAACAGAACCACGAACAATCATGAAAACGACTAAAGAAAAGAGACTCGGAATAATTCGAGTAGCAAAAGAAAAAAACTACACACGTGTAGATAACAGAATCCTAAACGATTTAAGGCTATCAATGGCTGCGACAGGGCTAGCGTGTCGGTTACTTGAAAAGCGCAACGACTGGGACATCAACGTTGCGTACTTAGTCAATAACTATCAAGAAGGTGAATATAAGATACGGAAAATAATTAAAGAATTGATTTCATTTGGATATATGCAAGTTGAAAGTTTACGCAACGAAAAAGGCCAATTCATAGGCAACCAATACACCCTATACGAACACCCAAGCCTTAACCCTGATTATGAATCATCAGAAATTATTGAAACAGAAGAAATTGAAGCGATTGAAAAACCCCGACCGTTAATGACAGAAGAACCTGAAACAATTGAAGAACCCGAAAAATTAATTTTTGACTATGCCTTAAAAGACTACACCGAACAGATGCAACAGGAAGCCTGCAAAGTCTTGCAAGGTGTGCCAAACCCCCAAGCGGTTTTAGATGAACTCAATGAAAACCTATCAAAAGGAACAATCAAAAACCCCAGTGGATTTTTAATAAGTTTGGCACAACGGGCAAAGAATGGGAATTTCATTGCAACAAATCAATTGGCAGAGAAGCGACGCAAAAGAGCAGAACGGGAAAAATGGGAAGCCACACAACAGCCCGAGATTTCCGCAGAGGAGCAAGCGAAAAAGAAAGCAGAAGGGATTAAAGCCAGAGAGGAATTAAAGGAAATGAACAAGCGAATGAAGGGTATAAAGCCCACGATTTCCGCAGAGGAGCAAGAGAAAAATACGAATCGAATCAGAGAGGAATTAAGGCAAATGCAAATAGAGAAAATGAAGAGTATGGGAATGCAACCATGAAAAAGCAATTCAAGGCATTAACGCAAGAAGAATACAAGTTATGGTGGCGGTTTTACCGAGTGGCAGAAAAAGCCAGCACAAGACAAGTACACGGATATCCAAGTGATATATCAGCAAATTTAAAAGGGATATATCTGAAAAGACGGCATGAATACTGGAGCAAGACCATGTTGTATAAACGCTCGATTGCAGGGAGACCGTTTTAAATGAAAATATTTTTGCTAATGGCGGGAATAGTTTTTATCGGTTGGCTGTTAGAGAAAGGACTGAAGTTTTTACGTGAACGGGGAATCATTCCCATAGACAGGAGAAGAGCATGAGTAACCAAAATGCGGAAATAGCACGTCTTAATGAACAATTAAAATCAGCGACAACAGCAATAGAAAAAGGAAGAAAAGTAGTAGCAGAGTGTTTAGAACTAACCGAAGCAATAAAAAATGCGAAATCCAAATAACGCTACAAAAAACTAAACCCGCTTTTTAAGCAAATAACCCTAAGCGATGTACAGCGCATTGCTTAGGGCAACTCAATAAATGAGGTTTTTAACATGTTTTCGACATCAATGTTAATCCATACAGTGCAAGCATTCAATGGGGAACACGATGAATAATCACAACCCCGCCCAATCTTCAATCGCACCCGCTTTAAATGTTATCGGTATCTGCATGTTATTAGTGGGTATTTTAACCGCAGTTTACCTATACCAATCTTTTGCTGTCACACTCTTAGAAAAAGTTATTTACGGCTTATTCGGTTTTTTCTTTTCGCTACTCAGTGGTGTTTTACCCGTTGCGAGTCATCACTTAGGGCGTGCAGGTCACGGCTCACTTGCAATTGTCGCTTGGCTTATTTGGTTTACAGTGTGTTTTGCTATTGGCACTCAAACACATTTAGGCTTTATGGCGAATTCACAAGCGCATTACGAACAGGAAACTGCTAGAAATAGCCTAGCTTCTCAGGTTGCCAAAAGCGATTTAGAACAAGCGAGTAAGCGCATTGAATCCCTTGCGATTGATGAAAGTCTGGTTAATGAGTCTAAGGCTCAAATTGAACAGATTGAACAAGCCATTAACGCTGTTGTGGGTAGTTATAGCGGTTATATGACTTATAGCAATGGGGTATGCACGCCAAAAGCTGATAGTAGAGGGGTGCAATTTAAATCGCGGGCTAGTGAAGCGTGCGCTCAAATACAGCCCTTGCTTGCTGATTTGGACAAGCATAATGCCGTTGTCACTCAGTTTAATCAATATCAAACCGCTTTAACCGCTAAACAGCAAGCCTTAAGTGCTATGCAGTCTGCTAGTGTCATCAGCAACACAAATGAGACTGTACACCCCTTATTCATCACCCAAGCGCGCTTAATGTCTTTCAATCCCTCACTGATGCAATCTTTTTTTCTCGCTTTTTCTGCGGTTGCTTATGAAGTTTTAACTGCATTCGTTCTGCTATTGGGTTCTAAGTTGTCAGTTGCAACCTATCAAAACACCCGCGCGGGTTATCAGGTCAATACACAACCTCAATATCAACAATTGCCACGTCATGAAGACAATGACGAAGTAGAGTTGTCTCTACCCGTTGATGAAAAAAAAAGTAATGCAAATGCAGAAGCGCGCGTAGAAGCGGGCGTAAAAGATTACGCGAGCGTAGAAGCGAGCGTAAAAGATTACGCGGGCGTAGAAGCGGGCGTAAAAGAATACACACGAACCATCGTAGAAGGCGTTGAGTTTGTACCTTCAGAACTGAGTGGCATTGCCAGCAAGGGACGTGTTGGGAAAAAAGATCATTGTGTCGAATGTGACGATGAGTTTTTAGTAAAGGCTCACAATCAAGTACGTTGCCCAACGTGTAGCGAAAAAGCACGGGTGAGTTATCGCGGTACGTTAAAGCGTAAAGATTCTATTTAAATCAACCGCGCCCCATTGGGCGCATTTTTTTGGAGAAGAACATGATTATTGCGGAACGTGTAGCAAATGAAATAGATGACGTAATCTCTTGTCATCTAAATAATGAAGATGAGTTTGACCCACTCGAAGCGTTAAAAATAGTCGTTGTAACAAGTTTAGCCTGCAATTTGTCATTTAATGACATGACGCTGAAAGAAATGAAGGATTATTTATCTTCTCTTGAAAAAAGTGTGTTCGAAAGTCTAAAAATAACGGGAAATTTTAATAGTGTCATGAGAAGAGCGAATGGAGAACAACATGTTAGAACAGATTGACTGGGTAGGTGGAGTAGCGA
Source organism: Beggiatoa leptomitoformis (assembly GCF_001305575.3). Classification (NCBI taxonomy): domain Bacteria; kingdom Pseudomonadati; phylum Pseudomonadota; class Gammaproteobacteria; order Thiotrichales; family Thiotrichaceae; genus Beggiatoa; species Beggiatoa leptomitoformis. Next base: position 2,762,629 of record NZ_CP012373.2, on the reverse strand, counting down.
TTAAAACGGAAATGGATAGCCGTTTAGAGGAGTTGGAAACAACGATAGCCAAAGAGTTGAAGGCGTTTTATCGGGTAGGGAACGCATTAGCGGAAATTCGGGATAATCGTTTATATCGGTTGAAGGGATACAAGAGTTTTGAGGCGTATTGTGTTGAAGAGTGGGAGATGCACCGCCAACATGCGCACCGTTTGATTAATGCTAGTGCAGTTGTAAAGAATCTGTATCCAGTTGGTGACAAGTTACCTGAGAACGAGGCACAGATAAGACCGTTAGTCGGTTTGTCTCCTGAGAAACAGCGGGAAGTGTGGCAAGCGGTTTGTGAGTCTGATAAGCCTGTTACAGCTAAGGCGGTGCAGGCAGTAATTGCTGAGGAGCGTATAGACCCCACAGTGAAAGCTCAAGCGGTGGAGCTAGCGATAAATAAGGGAGAATGGCTTGGAGCCGTTAATGGGTTAAATCTTATCTTAAGAACTAGAAGTTTACAACATACTCAACAGGATGCACTAGATAATATTCATTTAAAAATGAATGCAATTAGTGAGCAAGTAGAAGCGTTGAAAGCGTATATAGAGCAGGTATCGATGGAGAAGGTCAAAACTAAGGGCGGATTCCACGTAGACCGAATGTATGACTTCATAGATAAGAATAACCATATATGTAAATGTTGTTGGATTGAAGAGTTTACAGATAACGGGGTAATTATCAGTTATACGCTGGATGGTAATGGTAATAAGTACTACAAAGAGGAAATTGCGTTGAGTCGTTTAAGAGAGCGGGAATTTTAATGCAGTTATACACATTGGATGAGGTTGCACAGTTGTTGAAGGTTTCACGGCGAACCTTGAATCGTTTGGTTCAGAAAGGGGCTTTAGCAGTGGTTTATATCGGCCGCTTGCCTCGTATTGGGGATGAGGAGTTAGCGCGGTTTTTGGCTTGTGCTGTTCCACTGGGAACGGTGACGCTTGAAAGGGTGTTGTCTTTCTTTTTGTCGGTGAAGGCGGACAAGCGCAGTGCTGAGGATGACCAGTTACGGGCTAGGACTTTGTTGGAGGGTTTAGGGCATCAGTTGGATATGGTGACTTTTCGGAGTCGGCAACTTCGCGCTTTTATGAGTACGCGCTTAACGGCGGTTTCTGCTAGTTCGGTTAATCGTGAGCTGTCTTTGTTAAGTGCGGCAATTAATTTGTATAACGCGGAGATGGATATGCAGTTACCTAATCCGACTAAAGGCAAAATGTTGCGTGAGCCTGAGGGGCGGGTACGGTGGTTGAAGCCTGAGGAAGCGGAGCGGTTAATTGTGTCTGCTCGCTTGAGTTTAACGCCTTATTTGGCGGATTTTATCGTGTTGGCTTTATATACAGGCGCACGGCGGGGGGAACTGTTGGGCTTGACTTGGGATAGGGTGGATTTTGAGCGGGCTTTTTTGGTGTTGGAGGCGGTGCATACCAAAGGGCAGAAACGGCGGTGTATTCCTTTGCATCCACGGGCTTTAGCAACTTTAGTTCAGTTACACAAGTTACGGTTAGGTGAATTTGTCTTTTGTGATAAGCACGGGCAGAAAGTAGGAAATTTGCGGAAGTCTTTCTTAAAAGCGTGTGAACGGGCGAATATTCGCAATTTTCGCGTTCATGATTTACGCCATACCTGCGCGGCTTGGTTAGTTATGGAGGGTGTGGCTTTAGTGGTTATTCGTGATTTACTGGGTCATCAGAGTGTGAAAACAACGGAGATTTATGCACACCTAGACCTTGCCTCTGTGAGACTGGGCTTGTCTGCACTGGACTGGACAGGACAGTTTAAGCAGGATGTCCCTTGATTTTAAAGGCTTGTTTAGATGGGGTGAACGATGGGACTCGAACCCACGACAACCGGAATCACAATCCGGGGCTCTACCAGCTGAGCTACGCTCACCATTGATACATATAAGATAACAGATTTATGGCGCGCCCGGCAGGACTCGAACCTGCTACCCTCAGCTTAGAAGGCTGATGCTCTATCCAGATGAGCTACGGGCGCAGATTGAAACTGCTGGTCGGGGTAGAGGGATTCGAACCCCCGACACCCTGCTCCCAAAGCAGGTGCGCTACCAGACTGCGCTATACCCCGCACTTTTAATCTGCGTCAAGAACAGGAATTCTATTTGTTAATTAGGGTTTCGTCAAGACTTTTTTTAGTGATTGAAGGAATCTTTCGTTTTCTTCGGGTAGTCCTACGGTTACACGCAGGTGATTAGGCATTCCATAACTGCCTATAGGGCGCACGATGACACCTTCGCGCAGTAGTGCTTCATAAACAGGTAACGCGGGCTTGCCTAAATCAAAGGTGATAAAGTTGGCACGGGAAGGAATATAGTTTATTCCCATTTTTTCAAACCCTTGTGTTAGTTTGGCGAGACCGACTTTATTTAAGGCAATAGCATTCATGACATAGGCGCGGTCTTGCAGGGCAACTTCTGCGGCGATTAATGCCAAGCTATTGACATTAAAAGGTTGGCGGACGCGATTGAGGAGGTTGATTATGTCAGGGTGTGCGAGCGCGTAACCGATGCGTAGTGCTGCAAGTCCGTAGGCTTTGGAGAATGTGCGTGCTACAACTAAATTGGGGTAACGGTCAAGCCATAAGCTACTGTCTGGGTAGTCTGGTGCATCCATGTAGTCGAAGTAGGCTTCGTCAAGTACGATGATGATGGTTTCAGGAACGCTATCTAAAAAAGCTTGTAGTTCGGTTTTGCTAACCCATGTGCCTGTTGGATTGTTTGGATTAGCAATGAAGATTAGTTTTGTGTTTGGTTCTATTGCTTGGCGCATGGCAATGAGATCGTGTCCCCAGTTTTTTGCGGGGGTAATGATCATTTTTGCACCAATAGCTTGGGTAACAATAGGATAAACAGCAAAGGCATGGGCAGAGAATAAAACAGAATCTTGGGCGGTAACGAACGCGCGGGCGACTAAATCCAGAATGTCATTTGAGCCATTTCCCAGAACAACATTATTAATTGTACGGCTGTGATAAGCGGCAAGGGCTTGTTTGAGGCGAAAGCCATTACCATCAGGATAGCGAGGGAGTTCTTGTAAATGGGCTTGAATCGCGGTTACAACCAGTGGGCTAATACCTGTTGGGTTTTCGTTTGAAGCCAATTTAATCGCGTTTTTAATGCCATATTCGCGCTCTAATTCTTCTATGGGTTTACCGGGTTGATAGGGTTGTAGTGCTTGTGCACCTTTGGTTGCTAGTTTAAAAAAATCGCAGGTCATGATAAGTATTCTATGAATAATGTCGAAAAGTAAGGATTTTGTAGGGTGCAATTAGCGTAATACGCGCGGATACGAGCCTAAGTGTTTGACTACTGCCGTTTGCGCTTGTAGTTCTTGAATTGCTTTACTAACCGTTGTATCTTGAATATGTCCTTCTATATCAACAAATAAAACATAGTCCCATGCTGTTTGACGGGAAGGACGTGATTCGATTTTGCTCATATTAATTGCGTTTTTTACGAAACATTCTAATAAGTGATAAAGCGAACCCATTTTATTGGGTAAGGAAAGGTAGAGTGATGTTTTATCTTGCCCTGTTGCGGGGATATCTTGTTTGCCTAACACAACGAAACGGGTAGTATTGTGGACATGGTCTTCTATGTGGGCAGATAACACATGTAAGTGGTAAATTTCCGCAGCGGTTTCCCCTGCAATTGCGGCTGTGCCTATTTCATTTGACGCGCGTCTAGCAGCCTCTGCATTGCTGTTGACAGTGATGCGTTCAATACTGGGCATGTTGGCATTAAGCCATGCACGGCATTGGGCGAAGGATTGTTGATGGGCATAGATGCGTGTAATGCTGCTACGGTCTTGTGTCATTGCCAATAGACAATGATGAATAGGTAAATCTATTTCGCCACAAACCTTTAATGTTGTTTTTACAAAACAATCTAGGGTTTGATTCACCCCGCCTTCAGTGGAGTTTTCTATAGGAACAACGCCATATTCGGCATTGCCAATTTCTACCTCATGAAATACATCTTCTATCGTTTGAGCTGCGATGGTTTGAATGGAGTGTCCAAAATGTTTAAAAACCGCTGTTTGTGAATAAGTTCCTGCTGGGCCTAAAAACGCAACAACGATAGGTTTTTGTACAGCACGACATGCTGACATAATTTCTTGAAAAATCAGTGTTAGCGTTTCATCTGGTAAAACGCCCTGATTCCGCTGGATAACTTGACGTAGAATTTCTGCTTCTCGTTCAGGGCGATAAAAATTCGGCTGTTTCTCTTCGGCATATTTTGCTTGTGCGACTTCTTTAGCTAAATTGGCTCGCTGAGTGATTAACGTTTGAATTTGAGTATCAACGTCGTCTATTTTGGCGCGAATGGCGGTGAGATCAAGTTTGGACATACTTATTCAAGTAAAGAGAGTGAATTGGCTAGTAAGGAGTGATGTTATGTGAATAGTAGCTGTTACGCAACTTGAATATTCAGCATTCTGCAATCTACAGAACTTTTTTAGCGTATTCAATAAATTCACATTATTCTAAAGCCGAATAGCTTTTGTTAGTAAGTGGTTAATATATAAAATATTACTAGGAAAGCGTTTTGAAACAGAGATAGTACTCTTAAATTAAAATCGGAATAGTCAAGAGATTAAATCATTAAATCAAGAAAAATTAAGTAGGCTATTCTATTATAAAAATTATAGAAAATAAAAGAAAAAGGCTCAATAAATCATGGATATGATAAAGTAATTCTAGTAAACTGACTCCTACATTTATTGTTAAGTAACCCTTGTAAATATGATTTAACAAAAAAGTTACTTTTTCATTTTTATAAAAAAATAAAATTATCATTGTTCTCAGTATGTAATCGTCGTTTTATGAGAAATAATGGTGGGGTAATTCCACATAAGTTGTAATATCTGTTTATTAAAGGAAAATTGAGATGAAAACGGAAAAAGAGATAGAAGAGCGAATAAAAAAATTGGAGGAAGAACAAACTCGCCAAGAATATGAACTGCACAATTTAGAAGTACAATTTATTCAAACCATTCAAATGCCAATTTGTTTGCGAGAACAGTCTAATACGCTTTCTCGTTGACTAGCATCGTATTCTCTCTTTTGAATTTGTAGATTAACCCTCATATTCTATTGATACTTTAAATTAAGCACATGACTAGATTGATTTATATAACTATATTTTTATAGTTGTATAATTGTACTCGTAACAAGTTGGGCTACAATGGCTTGTAATTTGCTTGGGAATATAATTTATAGAATATACAATAAATCTGCAAAGCAGAATAATGCCTTTAAGTGTTATATCATCACAACGCTATGTGATAGATTGTATGTTCTTAGGTATGAATTCTAAAAGGAAAATAGCGATGAAAACGGAAAAAGAAATAGAAGACCGAATAAGAAAACTGGAAGACGAGCAGAGCCGTCAGGAGTTTGACTTGCGCGATTTGGAAGAAATCGCACGGTTAGAAGAAAATCTGAAGCGTGTTAATGAAAGTGCAGTCACGGCTGCGAAAAAACCTGTAACGCAGAATAAAGAAGGCGTGGAAATTGAACGCTTAGAGCATGATTTAGAGGTTATTAATCAAACACCTGTCGCTAGCATTCCGTTAGCGCAAAAAAAAACGATAGAGCCGCAATCGTTTGATGATGATCAATTTACCATTGATTTGCCTAAAACCACAGAAAGTACAGGTGCAAAAGTAGGCTATATCATTTGTTTGATGTTTAATGTGCAAAAACCAACCGAATGGACTGAAGATGGCGGTGGTGGCTGGCGAGAGTCTGGTAAAGGCTTTTGCTACGCCACATTAGAACAAGCGAAAACCCGTTTAGAATTTCTGAGAGCAAAGTGGCCTGACTATCCTATTGAATTACGCAAACGTTTATAATGAGGCTTGTTTAACATGGGATTTTTGGTAGGAAACCTTTATTTGTCTCAGTCAATACTAAAATAGCGCATAAAATAAACGCATAGCTGACCCGCTCACTGTGTTCTTTTATGTAGAATTGTTAAAACGATACTGAATAAAAACAAATCAGTTTCTGCCCTTCATAGTGTATTAAGTCGCTCACTCCCCTAAATTTTAAGTTGATAATATTACGTTAGAAAATTTTTTGTATTTCTCTCAATTTTAATTGTTTGTGACACTGAAACAGTATAAGGACGTGTCATCAATGTTAACTAAATATTATATAAATTAATTAATGACATGTCCTAGTCAGTCTTAAGAAAAATTGTACTATAACAAAAAAATTATCCTAAATGGATTCGTGCGGCTTTGGTAAGATAATCTTTGAATGCTTCACGTAAGTTAGGATGTTGTAAAGCATATTCTACCGTTGCCATTAAATAACCTAATTTACTGCCACAATCATAGCGAATACCTTGAAACTGATAGGCAAGGGCTTGTTCTTCGTTCAATAAAGCCGCAATACCATCGGTTAATTGAATTTCTCCACCAGCTCCTCGTTTAGTGTTTTCTAAGTGATGGAAAATACGTGGATTTAAAATATATCGTCCAACAACGGCTAAATTGGAGGGGGCTTTTTCGGGGGATGGTTTTTCTACAATGCTGGCAATGCGGGAAAGTCCTTCATATAAGGCTTCAGGTGAAATAATGCCGTATTTGTTCGTTTCTGAGCGGGCAACTTCTTCAACAGCAATAACACTACATTGTTGTTTTTCGTAAATATCTACCATTTGGGATAGGCAAGGAGTTTCTTTGCCGTCGATTAAATCGTCTGCCAGAATAACGGCAAAGGGTTCATCACCAACAACTGGTTTTGCACATAAGACCGCGTGTCCTAATCCTAATGCTTCGGGCTGACGAACATAAATACATGATACACCAGAGGGAACAACGTTTTTGGTTAATGCCAACAAATCATATTTGCCTAACCGCTCTAGTTGGTCTTCTAGTTCTGGATTTTTATCAAAATGGTCTTCAATAGCACGTTTACTGCCGCTGGTAACAAAAATGAGTTGTTCAATGCCCGCAGCCACAGCCTCTTCAGCGGCATATTGAATAAGGGGTTTATCAACAATGGGTAACATCTCTTTGGGGCTAGCTTTTGTTGCAGGTAAAAAGCGTGTACCTAAACCCGCAACAGGGAAAACAGCTTTACGAACAATTTTTTTTAGTTTGGACATGATAAATCCTTTTAGAGAAACAACAGGGATACTGACGGGAAAAATGAATAGGGATTCAATGCTTCATTTGCAAAAATATTAAGTATTGAATCACAATTCATTATTAGGGCAGGTATTTATTTAACCATTGTCCAATATCTTGGATTTCTTCCATATTCACACTATGTTCCATATTGTAAATGTGCCACGCAACTGTATAACCCAAACTTTTAAGTTGCATATAACTAGACTCTGCTTGTTTGAGCATAATCACACTGTCAAATTGTCCGTGTCCATAAAAGATAGGTGTGGTGTTGTTTTTCTCGTGTCGTTCGCTTTCTAAGGTATGCGCTAAGGGAATGTAGGTGGATAACGCCATGATACCTGCCAATTTTTCGGGATAACGTAATCCTGTCTGCAATGCGATAGCACCCCCTTGAGAAAACCCTGCTAATACAATACGTTCTGCGGCAATACCGCGTTGTATTTCTTCTGCGATATAGGTTTGTAATAGGCGTTCTGAATCGCGCACACCTTCTTCATCTTGGTTAGCGGTTAAATCCATCGCAATAATGTCGTACCAAGCTGGCATGACCATGCCCATATTGATAGTGATTTCACGATTGGGTGCTTGTGGAAAGATAAAACGGGTGTGTTTTAAAACGGCTTTGGGTAAATGGGGGATGATGGGTTCAAAATCTCGCGCGCTTGCACCCAAGCCATGTAGCCAAATCACGCTGGCAGTCGCTTTTTCATCAGGTTCAATAATAATATCTCTGGGATTCATGGTCGTTTGGGCAAAGGTAGTAGCGGAATAGCAAATTATACAGAGTAAGTAGAAAAAACAATAAGGGCGATTACGCGCTAACATATAAGATATTATTCACTATTGATTTTGATGTGGGGATAATTGGCAAAAGGTTTGTATTTCTTGCCAGATAATATCCAATTTGTTCATTAAGCTATGGTCACTTTCTAATTCGATGAGTTGTATCCAAGGACGTTGTTGGACAAAGTGTCGAGAGGTTTGCACGGGAATGGTCTCGTCGTGTTGTCCATGTAAAATTAAGCTTGGGAGTTGTCGTTGTAACAACGCATCAGGATAGTTGAGGCAATCGCTAATAAACGTATAGCTTAATGGAATTTCTTTTTCCCACGCATAGTGAAAAATAGGCATTTCTCCCATTGTTTTCCATTGATGTAAATTTTCTGCTCCGATAATGCGTTGACATTGCGTTGGAAAATCCAGCGCGGGGGCTAATAAGACAAGACGTTCAATTTGTGGATATTGTTTCGCCAACCACAGCGCAGTTAATCCACCTAAACTTGAACCAATCAGTGTACAGGGGGTTTTTGGTAACAGTTGCCCTACTTGTTGCAGTTGACGACTGAGTGTTAGGTGATAAAAGTTGGGTTGGTTGAGGTCTGGGGTATTTAGGAAATACCCTAATTCAGCGAAACGTTGTTTAAAAAATAAAGCCTTGCTTGACTGTGGGCTAGATGCCCAACCGTGTAAGTAGAAAAAAGACATCATTATAATAGAATTATTTATTTGTAAGTGATTGGTACTCTTCCAATTTTTTACGGATAAAGGAACGAACCAATGTATCGATACATTGGCTTGCTAATTGGAAATGTGCGGGAAGGGCAAGAGGAATGGCAAGGTTACAACGAATAAAAACAGGGGTCATATTTTTGTGAGGAGAGGTTTCGCCATCGTCAATGCCTTGATGCTCAAAACCTCGATATTGCTCCCAACTAATCACACGCTCTGTTCCTGCGCGGTCATAACACAGTTGAAAAGAGGTTATTTCTCCTGTTTGGGTATCTTGCCAAACAAATAAATCGAAATAGCTATCCTCAAACCAACGCTTGCGTTTATCTGGCGTATCTTGCTGAATGATAAGCAGTTCTCTTAACATAGTTTTGGGCGATTTTCTGCCATATTACAAGACGATTTTAGCAATAAATTTTAAAACATTACCAACATATCGAGCCGCTTGTTGTCCTCGCGACGCGGCTGTAATTGCTTCATTGAGGTTGCGCACAGCAGATTCAATTTGCATCGGTGTTAAATTATTACTAACAGCACCCATGCTATTTGCTGTGCGTTGAATTGAAGTAATTAATGCGTTAGTACTCGCCGTGTTTGCACGGGTCATTGCATCTAATTGTGATTGTAGGTTAATTAGCTGTTTAGATTGTACTGTAATGATTTTGACTAATTGCCCTGTGATTAGCCAATTAGGATCATGTACAGGCGCGGGCCCTTTCATTGCGTCTTCAAATTGTTTTATCTGTTCATCGGTTAGCATCGTTTTAGTTCCTTAGAGTTTTTCAATAAGACTTGCTAATTTACCCGTTAAAAATTCAACGGCTGCCGCTTTAACGGTTGGATGCTGTAAATATTTTGAGCTAACAGTGTCGAGTACACTCATGAGTTGATCATTATTCAGCTCGCCAACGAGGGAGCTTGTTGTGATCGTTGCATCAATTTTACTGTCCCCCAATGTTAAAAATGCCTGTCCGTGAATACCTGCCGTTGTCAACTCTCCCATCAGCTCTTGTTTTAAGCCGTTCACAATAACTTCCGCGCCTTTAATTGCTTGACGTTTCAGTTGTAAAGAAGGGTCATAAGGACTGAGTTGTAATTCAACTTGCGTGTAATAGTTAGCATCATCATTACCCGCATTTTGGCGTAATGTACTCAAGGCTTTTAAAATATCGTGTACCCGTTGAGGGGTAAAATTTGCGTCGATGACTGTTTGATAAATCCAACCCTCGCGGTATTTAAGCCGTTCTAAATCCGTTGTTGCATTCACATCATAGGCTGAACGGACAAAACGATAACGCTCTATGTATTTATCACGATTTCCCACTGCCGTATTAGAAGCCCGTTCAAATAAAACCTGCCACGTTTCTTCTTCTGTTGGGGGTGACAAAAAAGGCGAACCAACCACCGCTATCATTTCCTGCTCAGTTTTCGCAAGACTCTGATACATAAGTGCATCGCCTGCTGCGGCTAATAAGGGCTGATACAAGGTTAGCAACGTGCTAATATTTTTATTTAATGCTTGAATATTCTGTTGATTTTGCTGCGCAATGGGTTTAATTGCTTCGCTAGGTGCAGTACATCCCTGCAGTAAGCCAAACCAACATAAACTCATTAAAAAAATCACGCTAAAACGGGAAAAGTATGTCATCTTGCTTGTCCTCATCTCCATAAAATACATCTTTTAAAATGGCTGTAGATTGTATTACATCTGCACTATATGAGCAGTGATTATCCCCCCTCTTCACGGGAATAAATTCGCCTTGCTATGTAAACACAAAAATCGGATACGCTACAGATAGATAGTTGATTTTGAATAAAGGCTTTTGTGACATGCGGGATAAAATTTACTTGTTCCAAATTGATACACTCTGTCACCACCCATTAAAAATCATTATTTTATTAATTTATTCAAATAATAAACATTAAAAAATAATTTTTTTTACCCGTAACAAACTGTCACACGATAACCCCTTTATTTTAACCCAGTATTTCTTAGCCCTTCTGATTTTCCCAAAAAAAGGTTTTATAATTAACATATTAATTATTAATAATATGAGCTGGCATTAAACTTGATATACCATAGCGTTGCTAATAACGGTTAGCACGATTTCACATAATTAATTAACTAATAAAAATACTTGTTTAAAGCCAAGTGAGGTAATAGCGATGTTATACGCACAACCTAACCAACCATCTGCCAAAGTGAACCTAAAATCCCGTTACGCCAACTACATTGGTGGCGAATGGATAGCCCCTGTAAAAGGCGAATATTTTGAAAATGTCTCCCCTATTACAGGCAAAGTATTCTGCGAAATCCCTCGCTCACAAGCAGAAGACGTTGAGTTAGCCCTTGATGCAGCACATGCAGCAAAAACGGCATGGGGTAAAACACCTGCGGCACAAAGAGCGTTGGTTCTCAACCGTATTGCTGACCGTATGGAAGCCAATTTAGAAACCTTAGCGGTTGCTGAATCATGGGACAACGGCAAACCAGTTCGCGAAACATTAGCCGCAGATATTCCCTTAGCTATTGACCACTTCCGTTACTTTGCCTCATGCATTCGTGCGCAAGAAGGCGCGTTAAGCGAAATCAATCACGATTTAGTTGCTTACCATTTTCACGAACCACTCGGTGTTGTTGGGCAAATCATTCCTTGGAATTTCCCCATTCTCATGGCGGCATGGAAAATTGCCCCTGCATTAGCAGCGGGTAACTGCATTGTTTTAAAACCCGCCGAACAAACCCCCTTCTCCATCCTGATTCTGATGGAAGTCATTGGCGATTTATTACCCAAAGGCATATTAAACATCGTCAACGGCTTTGGTGTAGAAGCAGGCAAACCCTTAGCCTCCAACAAGCGCATTGCAAAAATTGCCTTTACAGGTGAAACCACCACAGGGCGTTTGATTATGCAATATGCGTCACAGAACATCATTCCTGTGACCTTAGAATTAGGTGGCAAATCACCTAACATCTTCTTTGACGATGTGATGGATAAAGACGACGCATTCTTAGACAAAGCCTTAGAAGGCTTCGTTATGTTCGCGCTCAATCAAGGCGAAGTATGTACATGCCCCTCTCGTGCCTTAGTGCATGAGTCCATTTACGACCGCTTTATTGAAAAAGCCATTGCCCGCGTGCAAAAAATTCGCCAAGGCGACCCATTAGACACCGATACAATGATGGGTGCGCAAGCCTCCTCAGAGCAAATGGAAAAAATCCTAAGCTATATTGACATCGGCAAACAAGAAGGTGCGCAATTATTAACAGGCGGCGGTCGTAAAGCCCTTAGCTCAGGATTTGAAGCAGGCTATTATGTAGAGCCTACCGTCTTCAAGGGCAATAATAACATGCGGATTTTCCAAGAAGAAATTTTTGGACCCGTCTTATCCGTTGCAACCTTTAAAGACGAAGAAGAAGTTCTACACCTTGCTAACGACACCCTATACGGCTTAGGTGCTGGTGTATGGACACGTGATGGCAACCGTGCTTACCGCATGGGACGCGAAATTCAAGCAGGACGGGTGTGGACAAATTGCTACCACATCTACCCCGCTCATGCTGCTTTTGGTGGTTACAAACAATCAGGTATTGGTCGTGAAAATCACAAAATGATGTTAGACCATTATCAACAAACCAAAAACTTATTAGTTAGCTACAATCCTAATGCGTTAGGTTTCTTCTAAAAATAGTTAGACGAGTCAATCGTCTATACTAAACTGTAAATCGGTAAGCCCTTAATCACTAAAGGGGAGTAAAGTGAAATTAATGATTTCTTCACTGTACTCTCCTTTTTTATTGAGTAAACCGTCGCTATAACTAAACAACGCACCCAGTAACAACGCTTAAAATAACGTCAATCCATATTTACTCACAACTGCATCACATCGACTATCTCGGAGTGCATTACAATGTCAACCACCGCTATTCCGCCCAGAGTCACTGCTACCCCCGCAACGCTAGCGCTTATTCAACAACTAAAACAAAAACATGGCGAATTAATGTTTCACCAATCTGGCGGTTGCTGTGATGGTAGCGCACCTATGTGTTATTCACGAGGCGAACTGATTATTGGTGACCAAGATGTTTTATTAGGCATTATTGGCGACAGCCCTTTTTATATCAGCGCGTCACAATACGAATATTGGAAACACACCCAATTAATTATTGATGTTGTACAAGGACGTGGGGGTATGTTTTCACTAGAAGGTGTAGAAGGTGTACGGTTTTTAACCCGTTCACGCCTATTCACGGATGAAGAATGGCAAAGTTTAGTCGACAACCACATCGTAAAAGACTAATCAAATAAATAATGAATCACCTTGTTTTAAATAGAATGACTAATTTTTTAAGAACTGTCTGAATCAGAATTACTTGCATTTTAGGTATTACAAAAATCGGAAAAATAATGCGGATTAATTCTGATTCAGACACACAAAACCACACGACAACAGATTGTTTTTACAAGAAAGCTATTTAATTAAACAATGTTTCAATTTTACTGGCAACCCGATTTTTAGAGGATGCGGCTTTCATAAAAATAACGACGGATTCTAATTCCCCAATCGCAGCACGCGGTTCTATGCCACGTTCTAATAAAATTTTCTTGACCATATCCCCGCAAAATTGAATTAAAAAACTATCATCTCGCGCAATACCAACGGCTAAACCAATTAAATGTGGGATATTCTCATCACCGCGTTTCATGCCGATTTTCATTGCATACTCTTGCCACGCTTGTATCCAACGGTTGCGTTCAGTGTCGCTGATGCGTTCGATATCTGTTCGCAGAAACAGTATTAACGAATTCATGTTTCTATTTAAAGTGTCCTCATCCACATGACCTAGTTTCTGAATGACCTTTGCATGATGTTCAATGCAATGTTCGCATTGATAGTATTTGGCTAAACCCAGCGCAACACATTCTTTCTCTTCTAAGGTTAAATACGTCGTCCAACGCTCTTCCCCATCTGTCCCTTCAAATACAATCATGTGCATTAAACTCATTAAATCAGATACATGACGTGGAAAAACATTATCTCTAAAGACTTTGCTACTCATTTTAAAAACACTCCGCAATTAGGGTTAGTAATTTGTGTAATAGTAGCATTTTAGACTATTCTAATTAACTTATGTTTATTTTTACTCGTTAATAGAACTGGTTAACGCGAACTTCAGCAGTATGTTATATAAAGCAGCCTATTATGGTTATTTTCGTAAAAAATTATTAATTTAACCTTTAATAACAATCTGTTATGTAATTAATTCATTTCCCTCAATAAACCCACCCCATTCCATATAACAACAACTCCCCACGTGTTAGTGGCACGGCTAACCAGCAATTACGCGTGGAGCATTGAAAATCCATGTCCCAAACGGGAATGGGGTAACTGCTGTTCGTGGGTAAGCGAAGGCTGAATAATTCGCTGTTGTGGGGTATGTCCCAAAAGCGGACGGTAGCATCACTGCTGAGGGTGATTAATTGTTGAGGGTCGGGGGTAAAGAGTGCTTTTAATATGCTGTTTTCATGCCCGATTAAGCGGTGTTCCAATTGTTGATTGGCGGTGTTGTATAAATACGCGCTGGCACTGTCGCCAACCGTGACGACAGATTGTCCTGTGGGGCTAAAAATTGCGTCGTAAATAGCGGTTTGTTGATTATTGGGAAATTCATTCAGTAAAAAAGGCTTATCTGCTTTTAATGTCCATAAGCGCGTACTGCCTTCTTTATCGCCACTTAATAGTTGTTGTCCATCGGGATGAAAAGCGAGTGTTGTCACAATGCTTTGCTGGGCTTGCCAGTGATATTTAAGCGTCGCTTGGTTTGTATCGATATTAATTAGGCGAACTTCTCCATCATAATGCCCTGTTGCAATTTGTTTTTGTTGTGGATTTATCGCCAGTGCATACACCGCTTTTTTGGTTTGTTCGTCAAAGATGGTTTGTTGCAATTGCAGTCCTTGCGCGTTCCTGTTCCATAGTCGTACAAAACCATCGCCCAACCCTGCGGTTGCTATCCATTGTTCATCAGGGGAACGGGTGATTTGTTGAATACGTCCAATATGTGCTTTTTCTATAGAACTGAGTAGATTGCCAGTCACTATGTCGTAAAGTTGTAGTAGTCCTGTCGCAAAGCCAATGAGTAGTTGTTGACGGTCGGTAAGCAGTAACACGGCAGAAGGTTCGGCAATTAAATGTATTGTTTGTAAACTGGGTTTGTCTTGTAATTGCCAGCGTTGAATTATGCCATCACGTCCACCACTAAAAACAAGATTATTTTGTAATACAAGAGTTTCTACGCTGTCGTTATGCCCTTGCCACACTTGTAAACTAACGCCACTGTGTGTATCCCATAACCGTAAGGTTCTATCTCGACTGGCCGATAATAGGGTTTGTCCATCAGGCAGAAATGCGACATTAAAAATGCTGTTTTGGTGTCCTGATAATACATTGAGCGATTGTTCATGTTTAACATGCCATAAACGCAGGGTTTTATCATCACTGGCGGTCACAATGGTTTGTCCATCTGGGCTAAACCGTATTGCCTCTACTTCTTGCGTATGTCCTTGATAAATAATAAGCTGTTTGCCTGTTTGTACGTCCCACAGTCGTGCAGTTTTATCAAAAGACGCGCTAGCGAGTTGCGTTCCATCAGGGCTAAAAGCTAATCCAGCAGGGGGAATGTGTCCTGTATGCCCTTTAAAACGGCGTAGTTCTGCGGCATTTTCTACAGACCAGAGGCTAATGGCATGTTCTGCTTCGCGTCCTGCACTGGCAAGGTATTTACCATCGGGACTCACTGCCAGTGCATTGATTTTATAGTCTGTTTCCCAATTACGTTGTAAGTGCCATGTGGTGGTGTTGTCAGCGTTATGTTGCGGTGTCCACAATCTTATTTGTTGGTCGTGTCCTGCACTGGCAAGCCACTCGCCGTGAGGCTCAAAAACGATGGCTTGTACATCATTCTGAGGCGCGTTAAGTGTTTGTAATAGTTGTCCTGTTTTGGCATCTAGCAGGATTAGAACCCCTTTTGTCTCTGCAACGGCAAGCCAACGTCCATCAGGGCTTAATGCGATGGCATTGATGGGATTATTTAAGACGAATTGCGCTTGTGGGAGATTGCTTTGTTGTTGTACAAACCAGTTGAGCAGGGTAAGCAGATGGCGACGGCTGGTTGCAATACTGCCGTTGAGATGGCTGGCTTCAGTCAGCACTTGGCGTGCGGTTTGATAGTCTTCTACCTGTGCAAGTAGGGCTGCATGGGTTAAGTGGGATTCAAATAAATCGACGGTGCGTGCTTGTTCTAAGGCTTCAATTGCTTGTTTAGATTGTAGGGCGCGTTCTTCAGAAACTTGGGCTTGGGTTTTGGCAATTAATGCCATTTGTTCCGATTTTTCAGTTTGTTGTAAAGCAAGTTTAGCTTGTTGTTCAGACGATTCGGCGCGTTGTTTGGCTAGTTCGGCGGTTTGGGCTTGTGAGGTTGCAAGACGGGCTTGGTAGTAGCCAAAAATACCCCCAACGAGGGTTAAAAAGGCTAAACAGGCGAATAAAATAGCTAAGTGGTGACTGCGTTGTAGGCGTTTACGTGATTGTTCGGCTTGTTGAATATGGCGTTGTTTGAGTGCGAGGCTGGAGGCTTGAATATAGGTGATAGTATCGGGTAAGAGTGCATCGCGCCAACGGGTTAATAAATCTTCAGCTTCTATCAGTGGTTTGCCTTCGGGTAGGAGTAAATCGGGTAATTTTCCTTCGGCTTGCCAGTGTGCCGCTGCATCTTTAACCCGTGCGCGAACTTGTAGTAGGTGGCGGTCTTCATGCCACCATGCCAGTAAACGCGGCCAATGACGCAATAAGGCCTCATGCGCGAGGCGGGCAAATGCTGTTTTGTTTTCAGTCTCACCCGTTACTAATAAACGGGCTTGTGTTAAGGCTTCGAGTAATTCTTTTAGGGGGTCGGGAGTGGTTTTGTCTTCATATAAAAACCGTTGTCCTAAAACAGGAACATCTCCATTTTTGGCAACGGTGACTAAGGTTCGCATTAAATTAGGAAAACTGGCTTGTGCAGCAGTACTCACGCGATTAAAAACGGCTTCAGCATGTTGGGCTAACGCACCTTCTAAGCCACCAATGCGTTGATAGGCTTCATAGGTTAAATAGCCTTGTGCATCGCGTTGTTCGTATAAACGTTCTAGTGTGAATTCCAATAAGGCTAAATTTTCAGGGTTGTCGCCAATGGCTTCGAGTAAAACTTCGTCTAAACTAATGGTTTTTTCTGGGAGTGTTGCGAAGTGTAACCCCGCAGCGAGGGCAGGCAGGCGAATAATTTGGCTTAATTCATTCAGTGTGGGGGGGGTTAATAAGTAGTGTCCGTGTCCTTCCATTAGATTGACTAATAAGGGTAATTCTGCGCAACGGTGGTAAAAATCGCTGCGCATGGTTGTAATAATCCATATCCGTTCATTACTTGCTAGAAGATTTAAGAGTTGAATAAAGGCATTACGGTCAGCCATGCTAATGGCTTCTAAGGTGAAAATTTCTTCAAATTGGTCAACAAAGAGCAGTAAATTAATTTGTGTTGGTGCAAGACGTTGTAATTTTGCCGCATGGGTTAAGCGGTCAAGAATAAATTTTAAAACCGCTTCTTGTTCAGCCAAGCGTAGTAAGTTTAATAATGTTTGTGTGTCGTAAGGGGTTAATGTTGGTAACGCACCATTCACTAATAATTCAATGGCCATACCTAGCATTAAATCGTTGCTAAAATCACTAGGACGTAAAATGGCTTTACACCATGCACTTACGCCTTCAATAACATTGGGTTGTGTTAATAATGGAATTACGCCTGCCCGAATTAATGATGATTTACCGCTGCCACTCATGCCTAAGAGCATAATAAATGAGTGTTGTTCTTGTGTTTGTTTACGTAAATATTGAATAACTTCGCCAATGACTTTTGTGCGTCCAAAAAAGATTGGAGCGTGTTGTTCTTCAAATAAATGTAACCCCCGAAAGGGTGAACCCTGCGTCCAACGGTTGGGTTGTATGGTTTTATCTTTTTTTGGGATGGCGCGTTGTAAGAGTAAACGGCGTAAATAGTTTTCTAAATGTTGTTCAAATTCGGCTAAATTATCCACAGGATGAAAAAACGCTTGTAACGATGGGCTGTAATGTCGTGACCAATAATTACAAAAATTATCAACCCGTTCTTTTTGCGCCATTTTATTGGTGAAATCGTTAGATTTTGAATTTTGTAAAAATGGGGGTTCGCTCATTTTCCGATAGATAATCATCTCGGGCTTATTCAGTGTTTGAAAATTAGCGAGTGCTGTTTCAAACTCGTATTCGACGGTCGTTGCGTATTGGCTACCATCAGCCCGAAAATGAATAGATTTTGGTCTATCGCCTAATTGCGACCACAATACACAGATAAAGACATCGACGCATGTTGGTAAAATTTCACTCACGGTAATATCAGGGGTTAGTGAAAAATAGCTCACTAATTTAACCTGTTGTGTGTATTCCTCTGTTAGTCGTTGAATCATTCGTTCAATGATAACGCGCTCTTCGCTGACATCACTTGGTGTGGTAATAAATAGCGTTAAATGCGGTAGTTTCATTGCGATAACCTTTTTTAAAAATAGGGTAGTAATAAAGTCGTAAGGATAAGTTTTTTTCTTAATGCAAGATTATTTGAATCAGAGTTTATAAACGCGTTACTTTTCATTCTGTTTAATGTTAAAAGGACTGGTTTAGACGATTATTATGGTTATCTTTTTTTGTTTAGCCCTACTTAAAATATACACAAAATGGCGAGTTACTAACTAATTCGTCCAAATGGACTTGATTTAAAATGTTAAGTAATAATGAACAATGATGAGTAATAAAACTTTCTTTGCTATGGTTATTCTTGCATTATTAATATTTTCAATATTGTGGTTCAGTACATTGATTCAGGTTGATAAATGCTTAGATGCTGGCGGGAGTTGGAATGATAAAGAGAAAAAATGTATTTTCTTATTGAAGTCCAACTCCCCAATAAAACCATTGAATACATCATTGATGCCAAAAACCGCCGAGTCAGTAAAAAAGTCCATGGCGTATTAACATAAGACTTTATCTATCAAGGCAATTTAGTTGCTCGTTTTGTTTATACCTCAAAAGCGAATATCCCTGATTACATCCTCAAAACTTCCAACTACTTAGGCAGTCCACGCTTAATCATCGATGTACAAACAGGCATAATCGCCCATTGAAAAGGAATCATTATTGTGACACTCTTAATGTTTTTTGCATTATTCTGTATATACTTGTTTTTCACTCTTATTTTTTATGTTCGATATTCATGGTGCAAAAGTGATCTTCCTGATGGCGAGCAAGATATTCTCTCTATTTCTTTAACTAGAGCATGGGTATATCTTGTTGCTTTTATGTGTTCTTGTGCTTATATGTTCCTTGTTTATATCGGTTATATACAATGTGTTCAATCGTCCAAAAAGGTTGTGCCATTCGGCGAATTTCTGTTCAATGTATTTTTCATCGCTGTTCCTCTTACTGGCACACCAGTAATGTTACTTGTTATCTATTTTTTAATTCTTGGAAAAACGCCCGAAGATTGGTTATCAGGTCTGGGCTTTATCGCACTTGGCGTAATTATTCATTTTTATGTAGCTGCCTTCCCTGGTCATAATGTTCCCGCAATAGTACATGTACCTATACAACTAACAGAATTCATTTTATTCGCGGGACTTGTCATCTATTGGCAAAAAACAGTGCGTAACAAAAAAAAGTAAAGTGCGTTAGATGCGTATTTTCATTGCGTAACGCACCAAACAACTGTAAAACGGTTGCTGTAAAAGCAGCTTGTGGTGGAATATGCAACTCTAGTTCTAGTGCTACTCCAACCGGACCTTAAAGTATTATGAAATTAGATTTATATCTTGGCACACTAATAATGCTTTGTATTATCTCTTTTAGTTTGAATATTACATTGTTGTATAGCAAAAGAACGGTTACGGATAACCTTATTCGTTTAAAGGAGAACATGGTATTTAAAGATGAACAGCTAGAAACTTGCAAAGTTTTTATAACTGCCGTTCATCAAATAATGGATTACCCGAGCTTTTTTAATGTAATTCAAAATACTGAATTAGAAATACTTCAAAAAGGTGATACAGGAATGGGAATAAACAACAATGATGTATATATTGGCGACATTCTGTTTACATATTCTCAAAAGGGTAAATTACTACATATAGATTTACCATAATCTTTTAAATATTAAGGATAAATGGTTATCTTAGTGAAAATTAAAGTTTTTTATAATTCACTAAGTTTCATCTTTATCCTTAAATTTGTTGTTGAGTACAGTGGAAAATATGATGCTCTATTTTCAAGAATAGGTGAGATTATATGTTATTACTTTTAAAAAAGAATATATTGTTAGTATCATTCACTTTCTTTTTTTGTATAAACATTTTACTGCTTTATAAAAACCTTGATGATGCCGTCACAATAGATTATCACTCACAAGCAATAGAGGATAAAAATAGAAAACTTTCAACTTGTAAAGTGATTTTTACCTCTTTTTATCAAAAATTCATAAATATGGAAGTTGGTGGGGGCAATGAATTATGATGAGCATATCAGGGGGAAAACCCCCAATGAAGGATGGCAAAGTAAACTTAGTTTGGTTAGTACTATGGTTAATGTTCTCCACTAGCATAATGAGTTTTTTTGTTTGGATATTTGCACGTAATGGCTTCATCGTTTTAATTGGTGCTATTATTTGGATGATTTTAGTACTAAAAGCAAAATATGATTAATCTAGTCAGTGTAGGGCGTATTAGGTAGGGTAGGCATTGCCCGCCTTTAAGTCCAACAACCCAGCAAAACCATCGAATACGTTATCGATGCCAAAAACCGCCGAGTCGGCAAAAAAGTCAATGGTGTA